>JAJDEC010000083.1 GCA_029259995.1 Phycisphaerae bacterium | reverse complement strand
TACGTCGCGTTTCTTGATTTCCCCGTTGACAACGAGTCGACGCAGGCAGTCTCTTTGCCATTCGGGCCGGTCTAAGGACCACGACAGAATCTCTCGCAAGACGTTCAATTTGGGCACCGATGGCGTCCTCCGTGATCTCATTGTTAGCGGGGCGGCACTGCTTACGATTGAGGGCGTTTTCGTGTGCCATTGGTTACATCGGCCGCCCGTCCAAGGCCGGCGATGTGAGGGGCCAACCGCAGAGCCATCACATGCTGTGCCACGACCTCTAATCGGCCCATCATTACAGGTTCGCCGCTCGCTCTCGCCAACAGCGGGGGATCGTTAAGGGGGCAGCCGCCCCCTTGACATTCGCGCATGCAGATCCGAAACCCGACCGATGCGACGATTTTAGCGAATGTGGGTCGGCGGAGAAACCGGTCCATTTGGTGATCTGGCGATTTTGTGTCTTAGTGATTCTCTGCTGGCTGGGCGTCTGCCTCCTCCACTCGGTCCCTTGATCCCTCGAATCCTCGATCCCTCCCCACCGTTCGATCACCAAATCACGAAATCACAAAATCACCCAATGTCCCCGCGCTGCCGCCGCGTGGTGTGCCAACTGTACGGCCAATTCCCGCACCAATCGGCTTAAAAAGGCCACCAAATGCCGCATTTGCAGCCCCTTTTGCTCCGTCTGCCGCACCAAACGCCCCATCCGCCCCACCGTTTGCTCCGTTCGCCGCAACGTCTGCGCAATCATCACGCGCAAATGCCGCAAACAGGTCGCGATTCGCCACGCCCATCGATGCAGTCGGCGCATTTTCGCGGTCAACTGCCGCAGTGCATCCCGCCATGCTCGCTCCCGGCGTCACACGCTTGGCAGTCGGCAACGGAAAAAGCGCGAATTGAAGCCGAATCTCCGCGGTTTGTTGAATTCCCGCCGCCGTCCGGCCGATGCCGGTCCTGTCGCCGCAGTGCCGCGCCGTCGCGCGAGGAGCCGTTCCGATGAGCACTTATCCCGTCAGCCCGCGTAGCGATTTTCTTGAGTGGTGCCAATCGCATGCGCCGGTCTTCGAGAAGAACGCCGACGCCATCGGTATGACACTCGAACAGGCGATGAAGTTCGGGTCGCTGACCGGCGAGGCGGCGAAGGCGATTCTCGAACAGGAGGCGGCGCAGCAGGCGGCGCGGGTGGCGACGCGGCGGGCGCGGGATGCCGTGGCGGCCCTCCAGGCGGGCGCGGGGGATGCCGTGCGCACCATCCGGGCGACGGCCGAACTGAACAGCTATCCGAACAAGGTGTACAACACGGCGCAGATCGCCCCGCCCGCCGATCCGTCGCCGACGCCGCCGCCCGACAAGCCGCGGCGGCTGGATGTCACGCTGGTGGCAGCGACCGGTGCGCTGACGCTGACGTGGAAGGCGTCCAACCCGCGCGGCACCAGCGGCACGGCCTACGTCATCCGCCGCCGCCTGCCGGGCGAGACGGCGTTCAGTTACCTCGGCGTGACGGGCGAGAAGCGGTTCGTCGACGAAACGGTCCCCACGGGCGTCGAGCGCGTCGAGTACACGGTCCAGGGGCAGCGCGGCCGGCGCGCGGGGCCGATGAGCGAGATTCTGCTGGTGATGGTCGGGCAGGTGGGTACGAGAAGGGATTCACGTACCGGCATTGGAGGGGATTCACGTACCGGCGATGTCGGCCTCCCGGCGTCGGTGAGCTCGCCGCGCGATGGGCTCGTTCAAAATTCAAAATCCGGAAGAGTCAAGACGTCAGGATGAATCGCTGTCGGGCGTGTTCGGTCTGTTTGTGTCGCGCGATGCGTCGCATCGTCGCGCCCCCAGGGCTGAAGCCATGGGCCACCCGTTCACGGATCGCCCGTACTTCACTGGGGCCCTTGATCCCTCGAATCCTGTATCCCTTATCGGCATGGTAAAAATGAAAACTGCCTGCCGCAAAACGAAATTTCCCAGCCGTGGCGCTCACATCGGGATCGTCTTGCGACAGGCATCAATTAGCGGTGAGATCCTGCACGAAACTCAGCAGCTCATCCCTGATTCATCTCACCGCGGGCGCTGTTCCACCGCGCCGTGGGAACAGCCTGGTTTTTCAGGCCGTGTCCGTTGCATCCTCCACGCGCGGCGCTTTGGCGCTGCTGCGTGCGTTGCGTCTTCTTTTGACCGTCAAAGCGCCGGGGAGCAGGCCCCAGGCCAGCAGTTCGCTGTTGACGGATTCCTTGACGAAATTCTCCGTCACGACTTTCAGGCCACAGCTGAACACCACTTGCTCCACGCGGCCAGAGACGATTCGAGCCGTCGTCGGCTCGAGCCGATGATCATCCAGCAGGTGCGAGACAACACGGCTCTTGCTCCATCGCTTCTGCACGATGAGGCCATCCGACGGACGGCGATGCGCGACTTTCACCCAGTTGCGCTGCCGCTTTCGAATGTCCGCGTGACGACTGATCGCCATGCTCGCCGCGGAGTAACCCGTCTGGGTCAGCACCAGCTCGACGAGCTTCGCCACATCGTGCGACGGGATCGGCCCGTCATGCCCTTCCTGCTCGACTTTGTGCAGATAAGTCTGCACGGCCTCGGCAAGACCACGACTGGCCGTGCTGTGGCGATCGAGTGTTTCCCCGCTGGCCTGAAATCCATGCTGGATACAGTTCAGCAATTTGGGAAAGCTGAAGGGCTCGATGCTTCCGTCTTTTTTTACAATCCGCAATTCGCCATCCATGGCAAAACGTCTGCTATTCATCCTTGAACAGCTCCTGTTGACCGACGACATCCGTGTGCTCTCCATCCAGGATGTTCCGTGCTTCCTGGATGAAGTCGTCAACGAGCCGGAATTGAAGATATAAGCTTGCGAAACGCAGATACGCGACTTTGTCGAGCTTTCGCAAACGGCCGGAAACGGCGTCGCCGAGGAATGAACTGGGCACTTCCTTTTCGAACTCCCGGAAGACCGACTCCTCGACTTCGTCGATGAGAGCCCCGAGGGTTTCGGCGCTGTGCGGCAGCTTGAAACAGGCCTGCTGCACACTGGCGAAAAGCTTTTCTCTCACATACGGCTCGCGCGTCCCATCCTTCTTGACGACGAGCAGTTTGTTGGTCGTTTCGACCCTCTCGTAAGTCGTGTATCGGCGCTGACAGGCGAGGCATTTGCGGCGCCGCCGAATGACGGCCCCTCCTTCGGTCGCTCGGGAGTCAATCACCTTGTCCTGTTGCTCTTTGCAATACGGACATCGCATGACTATTCCGCACGATCTCAGGCGCCTTTCCTGTGCACGCCCCTACATCTTGTATCCGGCAAAACAGTAAGACCCCATAACCTGAGTGTCAAGCGAATTTTCTGTTTCCGCGCTCTTCCTTTGTCGGTTTCTGTCTTAAACTCCGTCGTCCGCGCGGTGCGCATCGGGCCACTGCATTGTGAACCCTCGACGAATCACAAGTCGTCTTCAGACGCCGCTTGAACGTATCGCAACACATGCAACCCATAACACGACTCGAACCCCAATCCGGTTCGCAACAAATTGACAAAGCATCGCACGTGAACGAACGCCTGGTAGAACATCACTTCGACGACATCCGCATCATCGGCTACAGCGTCGCGGGCGAGGAGACCGTCATCGCGGCGCCGGAATTGAACGTCTGTTTTGACATTGGAAAAGCGCCGGCGGAAGTGCTGCCCGTCGATCATGTGCTCCTCAGCCACGGGCACATGGATCACTCGGCGGGGATTGCGTATTACCTGAGCCAACGAAACTTCATCGGTAACTCGCCGGGGACCGTGCTGACGCCGACGCGGCTCGTCGATCCGTTGAAGAGCCTTCTGCATGTCTGGGGGCAGATCGAAGGGCACGTGACGCCGGCGAAGATCGTGGGCATGTTGCCGGGCGACGAGTACCAGATCCGTCGCGGGCTCGTCGCCAGGGCGTTTCGCAACAACCATGGCGTGCCGTCGCTCGGATTCGTGATCGTCGACGTGCGGCGCAAGCTGAAGCCGGAATTCATCGACAAGTCGGGCCCGGAACTGGTCGCGTTGAAGAAACAAGGCATCGAGATCGAGTACACGCTGGAAGTCCCTTTGATTGCGTATTGCGGGGATACGGCCGACGGCGACTGGGTGCAGTACGACATGGTTCGCCAGGCGAAGCTGCTCATTCTCGAATGCACCTTCTTCGAGGCGGATCACGTGAAGCGGGCGCGGGCAGGCTATCACATGCACGTCAAGGACGTCGCGAAGATCATCGAGCGGCTGGACAATCCGCACTTCCTGTTGTCGCACGTGACGCGGCGCACGGCGATGCGTCATGCGAAACGCGCGCTCGCGAAACTGGTGACAGCGGAGACGTACGATCGCGTGACGTTTCTGATGGATCGACGGAAGGCGCGACGCGTCGAAGCGAACGTCGATGCGCCGGTTCAGGACTAAGCGGGGAGTGCGGGCGTCTCGCCCGCCCGTCAATCGCAAAGTGTGTCGGCGCAAAGTGTGTCGGCGAGACGCCGCCCGCCTGCCGTTCGCTAGATGTGCGGGCGGGACGCCGTCCGCCTGCCGTTCGCTAACTGTGCGGGCGAGACGCCCGCACTCCCATCGATCACTCGAATCCGACGCGCATGCCATCGATGAGATCGCGGGATGGTGCGACGATGACGCGATCGGTCTTCGACAGGCCCTTCTGCACTTCGGCTTCGCGATCGTTCATCACGCCAAGCGTCAATTCGCGGTCATGAACCACGTCGCCATCCAGGACAAACGTGCGCCAGTTTCCTTGGGCGTCGCGGAACAGGGCCGATCTCGGAATTGTGATGCAATTATCGACTTCGTTGTGGATGATCCGCACGTCGACGCGATATTCGGCGCCCAGGGATTCGGGACGTTCTTCGAATTGGATCACGACGGGAACGCGCTGTTGTTCGACACCGAGAGAACTGACTTTCTTGAACGCTTCGGGAAAGATCCGCGACACGATTCCTTTCGCCCCATCGGCGGGCAATCCTTCGCCGGTGATTTCGACGGAATTGCCGACGGACAACCTAGTCGCGCGTTCTGACAGAACTTCGGCGACGATTTCCATTTCGTCGAGGCGGCCGAGCGTCAACAACGGCGTTCCGGCGTTGATGTACTGATGTCGTGTCTGATGACGAGACAGAACAATGCCATCGATCGGGCTGCGCAGGACGGCGCGTTCGAGATTTCGTTTTCGTAGGGCGAGTTCGAGTCGAGCCTCGTCGAGTTCTCGCTGAATCCGGTCCTGTTCGAATGACTTGCGATCCTTGTAGTCGTGGACGAACTTGGGACCGATGTAGCTGACGGCGGCGATGGTCTTCAGGGCGGCGAGATTGAGCAGGTCCGCCTGGTATTCGGCCTGCGTGCGCCGGGCTTCGGTCTCCGCCTGTCGATATTCACGAGACGTCGCGGCGTCG
>JAJDEC010000082.1 GCA_029259995.1 Phycisphaerae bacterium | reverse complement strand
CCTCCCGACGGCTCCGCCGTCAAGGAATAGGTCGACAAGATTGAGAGTTTTGAATGAAACATTTTGCGGTTTAACTTAGATCATCGTGTCCGGCCCCTCGGCAGGGCGTTCGCGATTTCGTACAATCGATCCTTGGTCGATGGATCAGGCACCCGATGCACGAGCAAATGCCACATCTTGCGCACGAACTCCGCCTCGCCAGCGATGCACAACGCTGGGCGGTCCTGCGGATGTCCATTACCGACGGACGAACGTCCGATGCGGAACGGGATCATCACGTCAAGGCGTTCCTGGAATACGCGAGCGCCATGCGATGGCCGCTGGATCGCCTGTGGGCCTATGGGGACGGTACGCGAATCCGCTGGTCCTGTACGTCGCTGACATCGCCGGGCTGTTCCTCGATGGTGATGGTGCCGTATCCGACAGACGCGAGTATTGCTCAGGTCGCAACGTGGATGCAGCAAATCGTTCGATACGATGGAAAACACGGAACCAAGCTGATTCAATCCCTGCTCTATTTGGAGGACGTTGGGAATCGAACGGCCCTTGAGGCTGCGGGATTTCATGAGATCGCAGTGCTTCAGTACCTCGAACGTCCAGCGAACGCCAGCAGGGACCCGGAAATCGCCGTGGACTGCAGCAGCTCGCTGACCGCCCCGAACTGGGTTGCCTACTCGCCATCGCGGCACGCGGAATTCTGCGATCTTATTCGAGCAACGTATGTGGACAGTCTGGATTGTCCGGGGCTTGCCGCGCTGCGCGACATTGACGACGTCATCGAAGGTCACAAGGGCGCAGGCAGATTTGATCCGGGGAACTGGTTCCTATTGCGCAACAGTGATACACCGATCGCATGCATCCTGTTCGGTGTTTCGCCGTTGAGACCTTCGGCGGAACTAGTCTATATGGGCGTCCATCCCCGGTTTCGCGGCCGCGGAATCGGGCAATTCGTTGTTTCGCATGGGGTCAACGTCATGCGCAACGCGGGGATTCAGGGCATCACACTGGCCGTGGATGCGCGCAACGTTCCGGCGATCCGATTATACGAATCGGCGGGCTTTCGGACGACTCATTCACGGCGCGCCATGGTTCGGAAGCCGACGAACTGTGGTTAGGTTCGACGGATGCGATAGATAGGTACAAGTCGACGCAGTCGCGACTTCAATGTGTTGTACCTGTGCATATCTTTTTTTGAATTGCGTTAAGTTTCGAATTCACGAAAGGTCGCATCAATCGGCGCGCGTCTGTCGGCTTCGAACAGGACATTATCTCGTTGACGGCGTTGGCCGCGATCGGTAGACTCCCGGATCGGCAAGTTGAGTGCGGTTTCGGGAGTCCTGCTCGACAAATCGTCGGGGTATAGAAGCACAAGCTATCCTCTTTCCCCTGTCGTCTTCCAACACTTGCCGGACGGTGTTGTACTCAAGACAAGTTTACTCGACAAGTTTGACCGCGCTCGAACGTGGAGCGCAAAAGGAGCGCGCTGTGCCTGCCCAAATCGATACGATCGAAGAACGGATTCGACTTCGCATCGAAGAAATCGTCGGACCTCAACGTTTCAAAGTCTGGTTTAAAAATTCGACCAAACTGGACATTTGCGACGGCGTTTTGAAAGTCGGCGTTCCCAATCTCTTCATTGGCGGTTGGATCGAAGATCACTTTGCGGACGCGGTCGGCGAGGCCGCGGAATTCGTGTTGGGGCGACCGACGCGGGTCGCATTCCACGTCGATCCCGTTTTGTTTCGCTCGCTCCGAAAGAGCCAGCTGAATTCGCAGGCGGCGTTCATCGAGAAGCACTCCGGAAGATCGGGGCGAGAGAATCGCGATGCAACGAATGGTCACGATCCGGAACTGCCGACGCGCAAGCTCCGTGGGAAGCTGGACGACTTCGTTGTCGGGCCGAACAACCGATTGGCTTACTCGCTGGCGAAGAACGTCGTGGACGGCACAATGCTCGGCGCCGGCACAGTTTTCTATTACAGCGCCTGCGGCCTCGGCAAGACGCATCTGCTCCAGGGCATTGCGAACGCACTGGCTGAACTCAAACCCGAGAAACAGTGTGTCTACGTTTCGGGTGAGGACTTCACCAATCAGTTTCTGTTCGCACTTCGGGAACGCAAGCTCGACGCATTCCGCCATCGTTTTCGCGACGTTGACGTGTTGCTTTTGGACGACATGCAGTTCATCGCGAACAAGAAGGCGACGCAGGAGGAGTTCTTCCACACATTCAACGCGATCAATGGCGCAGCGAAACAGGTCGTTCTCGCGTCGGACGCACATCCGAAGATGATCGGCGACTTGTCGGATTCGCTCGTCAATCGAATTCTCGCCGGCATGGTCGTTCGCATCGAGCGGCCGGATCGCGAAACGCGATGCGAGATTCTGCGCCGTCGCGTCAATCGAACGCAGCATCGCGTTCCGGCGCAAGTCATCGACTACATTGCGGAACGCATTCAGGCCAACGTGCGCGAGCTCGAAGGTTGTCTGTTGAAGCTGCTGGCCTACGCCGCGCTGACGAAAGCGCCGATCACGCTGGATCTCGCCCGTCAGGCCCTGGACGAACATCTGACGCAGACGGATAAACTCCTGACCGTCGGTGACATTGAACAGAGTGTGTCTGCATACTTCGGAATCCTGCCCGCGGATCTCCATACATCGCGAAAGAGCCGAACAATCGCATTGGCCCGAAATGTGGCCATGTACCTCGCTCGAAAGCACACGAATCTCAGCTTCCCCGAGATTGCCCGGCTGATGGGCAACAAGAACCACACGACCGTTCTGTTGGCGTGTCGCCGAATTACGGCCCATGTGGACGAAACGTCGGAAGTCTCCTGGCAGACGGCCGCCGGTCCGGTCTCAAAACCGATTTGCGAGATCATCGCGCTCCAGGAGGAGCAGCTGCGAGTTGGCGGCACGGAGGCCGCCCCTTCTTTCGCTCCGACAGTCTGATCAAGAGACTTCGCGGCGATTGACTGCGTCAACAATGTTTGAATTCGGGTGTTTGCCCTGGGTTGGTATGACGGAGCCTCGACCCGGGCAAGCGCCCGTTTTTTTGCGCCCTTGCCCCATTCCCGGCCCCTGGCGCCGTCTTCACGACCTATTTGAAACCCACACGGCCCGGACGGCTATCATAGAGAGCCCACGCAATCGTCGCGTTCCGCCGGTAACGGCCGTTCGATCTTGGGTCGGTGACTGTGCTGACCGATGAGAATCCCGGTCGGCTTGCAGGTGAACGGATCGGATATGGGACGTTCAGGTATTTGACGCTCGGCGATGTCGAGCGGGAGGTTTTGACGAATGCACTCCGGAAGAAATCGGCGAAGCGCCCTGTTGGCAATACTCACTGTTTCGGCGGCAACATTCGTTCTTGAACAGGTTGGAATCGAAGGTCGATCCGTGATCGCCTCGGAACCCGCCGTCGTTCAGGTGAATCCCGATCTTCCGGCCGACATTCCAGCCGAGGACATCGCATTTCTGGAGCGTGTTTCGCAGGGATTCGCGGCCGTTGCGGAGTCCGTCAAGCCTTCCGTTGTCTACATCGACGCCGTGTCCAAGCGCGTCGAACTCGATCCTCAGATGGAGGAAATCCTGCGGCGCTACGAATTCGGTCCGGCGCGAGGCACCGGCAGCGGGGCGATCTTCGACGAAAGCGGCTACATCGTGACGAACAATCACGTTGTCGCGGATGCCGACGTGATTCGCGTCACGCTCATGGACGGACGCCGATACAACGCCGAAGTCGTCGGAACGGATTCGAAAACCGATCTTGCGGTTCTGCGGATCAACGCCGATCGACTCAAGGCCGCACGATTCGGTGATTCGGACAAGGTTCGCGTCGGCCATCTCGTGCTCGCCATCGGCAGCCCTTTCCGCCTGGGCCAGAGCGTTTCTCACGGAATCATCAGCGCGATCGGCAGAACGGACGTCAACGTCGATATCGAATACCAGGATTGGTTTCAGACGGATGCCGCGATCAATCCGGGCAATTCAGGCGGGCCGTTGATCAACACGCGCGGCGAAATCATCGGCATCAATACAGCCATCGCAACAGAGTCCGGCGCCAATCAGGGCGTCGCCTTTGCGATTCCATCCAATATCGTCAGGGACATCGTTGGCCGGCTGAAGAGCGGCAATGAACTGGTTCGCGGATATCTCGGCGTGGGTATCAAGCAGGTTGATCCGCAGATCGCGTCGGCGTTCGGTCTCACCTCGGCCGAGGGCGTGCTCGTCGAAGGCGTTGGTCGAGACACACCGGCGGACAAGGCCGGTCTGCGGCCGCAGGACATCATCCTTGCAGTCGGAAATCGGCGTGTCAAAACGCGGGAGAGACTTCAGCATCTCATCGCTCGAATCGAACCGGGCACGAATACGGATCTCACGATCTGGCGTCAGGGGCATGAGTTGATCCTGCAGACGCTGATTCAGGCGCAGCCCACTGGATTCACGACGACGGGCAGCCTGCAGGACCTTCGACCTCGTTCGTCGCGGCGATCGGAGCGAGACGCGGAATCGATCGGCCGAATGCGCGAACGCAGAGATGCGAATCCATCGCAAAGTCTCGGCGGCGAAGCCGGACCGGCGCGGATCTTTCGCGGTCTCGGCTTTGAGGCCTCAACCGTGACGCCGGAACTCTCCAAGAAATACGATTTGCCGGACGAGATCATCAACGGCGTCCTCATCACGCGGGTTTACCCGACCGGCGACGCCTATGAATCCGGCTTGCGTCCCGGTCAGGTCATCCTGACGGCGAACGACAAGCAGATCAGCAACATCGCGGAATTCGAGAGCCTGTTGACGGCGGAGGCGATTCGCAAGGGCATTCGCATCCGCATGGTCTGGCGCGGCGCCGAGCAATTTGCCGTACTGATCTCGCGATAGATCATCGAAAAAGACACAAGAAAGAAGGTTCTTCACGGGTTTGCGGGGACCGTTGACGGCGCTTGCCGACGCGGCGGCTTCATTCCACCAAGTCCCGGTAGGGACGACACGAAAATAGCCCAGCCTTTTTCAAGGCTGGGATTGCGACGAGAGTTCTGTTACGCATTGCCGTCCTGGAGGGACGGCGCGAGCCAGGCGCGTGGCACTCTTTCCGTCCCTTCGGGACGGAAATTGGTAATTGGAGCGTGCCCCAGCGATAAATCGCTGGGCTATTCTCAATGGATCCCTCCGGGATCATTCGCTTGGGTTATTCTCAAGTGTTCGT
>JAJDEC010000081.1 GCA_029259995.1 Phycisphaerae bacterium | reverse complement strand
CGATTCTGCCGGGCATTCTGATTAACATCGCGAACAACGGCATCGGCGCGGTCGCATCGAATCTGGCGTCGACAGAAGACTACTCGCTGCTCCAGTTCTACGGTTTGCCGTTACCCGGCGAAGATCTTGTGCCCGGCGATTATTCGATCGCACCGCGAACGATCGTTTTCATCGGGGCGGTCTTTCTCGGGCTGGCGATCATGGCGATTCGCCCTCGACGGTCGACGGAGCCTGTCGCCATCGCCGCGTGATGTAATTAGACGTCGCGTCCGTCCTCTGTGGCAAACGACGAATCGGCGGGCGACATCAGAACGCCGTCGACTCTTCAACCATGCCAATTCGTCGGCCCCCACTGAGGGGGCCGCTACGCCTCAAGAAGAAAGTTCTTCACGGGCTTGCGCGGACCGTTGACGATTCCTGTCGAGGCGGTGTCTGCATTCCACAAAGTCCCGGCAGGGACGACATGAAAATAGCCTAGCCTTTTCAAGGCTGGGATTGCGATGAGCGCTATCCTGCGCATTGCCGTCCTGGAGGGACGGCGTGTGCCAGTCGCGTGGCACGCATTCTGTCCCTACGGGACGGAAATTGGTGTTTGGTGCTGCGTGCCCCAGCGATAAATCGCTGGGCTATTTTCAAAAGATCCCTCCGGGATCACTCGCCCGGGCAATTCTCCATGGATCCCTTTGGGATTCTTCGCGGCGCACAATCCAACTTCCAGCGCGTGATATGCCGTCGCCCCGCAAGTCCGTGATGAACAAAAAAAAGGCGGGGCCAATGGCTCCGCCTTTTGAGTTCGCGTATTCGATTTTGCAGCAGACTACGAAATCGGGATGGTACCCGTACCGCCCGTCAGGCCGCCGAAGAGGCTGCCCAGTCCGCCGGTGCCTCCCAACAGACCCGAAAGCGGGTTGCCGCCGGCGAGCAGGTTGAGACTACTGAAGATCTGGGAAATCTGATCGAGCAATTCCAGGAAAAGCAGCTCGATGGTTTCCGAAAGGAACTTGGGCTCGGGCGGCGTGGCGTCGCCGACGAGGAACGTTGAGCCGCCGGTCGCTTCCTGCAGGCCCAGCTGAACTTGATTCCCAGGCGCCCGTTGTTGGAGCGATCCACCCGTCGTTGCGGAGAACTGATTCGTGATGATCGGCTGGCGACCGGAGACGGGGCCTTGCGTCTGTGCCTGATTCATCTGCGTGACGGCAAGAATTGCGCCCGCGGCGATCAGGACGACGGCGAACGATCGGACAAATCCACGATGATTGCTTAGGAAACGCATGACGTTTTGATACCTCCAGGTTGGCTTGCGAGGGCTCCCAAACGCACAACGGCGCTTTGGCCACGCGGTATTATAACCCGGGCGAACCGCGAGATTGCAATCGGGCCCAACTCGAGCCCGGCTCAACACTTACTACATCGGCAGATCGGCCGTGGCAGCCTCGGAAAACAGGATATCGGGCAACGGGGTGTGGTGGCTTTGGCGGATCGAGGCTGTCCGGGAATTCCGCCGCCCCTTCGGGGCGGAAACAAAGGAATACGACGCATTCCACGAGTTGCGCTTCGACCGCTCCGCGGTCTGCGCTCCACCCGTGGCTACGATCCGGCGCTCCCTTGGAGCGAGGTTCACGCTGATAATATTGATGTTCTTCGACAGCCCGATGCATGGGACTCTCTGTCCCGAATTCCCGGACAGCCTCGGACCACAAACAGTTCGATGACTCCGCCGTGACGACACGTCGGTGCTAACTGCACGCGCGGAAGGCAATCGCCGGAACCGTGCGCGATCAGCTCGCATCCTTTTCGGCGGGCGTGTCTTTCGAAAGGACATGCGCGATTGCATCACGCCGGAACGTGATCTTCGTGTTGCTCGACTCATCCACTTTGAGCGTCATTTCATCATCGCGAACCGAAGCGACAGTTCCGATGATGCCCCCCTTCGTCACGACACGATCGTTCTTCTTGATCGACGCCAGCAAGGCCTCGAACTTCTTCCGCTCCTTCGACTGCGGTCGAATCAGCATGAAGTAGATAAACAATCCGAAGACGGCGAACAGCGGGAGGAGCTGTGACAGACCGCCCGGGGCCGGTTCATTGGTGGTTGTCGTTTCCTGCGCGAGAATCATCAGTTGGGTCAACATTCGGAATAGGACCTTTATCCAGTTTGGGCCGCCGCGATCTCGCGCGACTCCATTTCGGCCAATAGCGCGGCGAGACTGTCGCTCGCGATGGCGTCACGAATCCGTCGAATCAGGCGATGATAATGTGAGATGTTGTGCAGGGAAACCATGATCGGCCCCAGCATCTCGTCCGCCAGAAACAGGTGCCGCAGATAGCCCCGGCTGAACGTCCGGCAGCAATAGCAGTCGCATTCCGGGTCCAGTGGCGACGTATCCAGCTTGAATTTCGCATTGCGAAGCCGCAGGACGCCGGCTTCCGTGAATGCGAAGCTGTTCCGACCGTTTCGCGTCGGCATGACGCAATCGAACATGTCGATTCCGGCCGCGACGGCCCGCACGATATCGATCGGTCGCCCCACGCCCATCAGGTATCTTGGCTTGTCGGTGGGCATGCGATGGGCGATCGCTCTCAGGCATTCGGCCATTTCCAGCGGGTCTTCGCCGACGGAAAGACCGCCGACGGCGTAGCCGGGGAAATCCAATTCGACGAGCGCGTCGAGGCATTGCAGGCGGATGTCCACGTCCAGGCCGCCCTGCACAATCGCAAAAAGGGCCTGATCGTCGCGCGTCTTGGCGTCGCGGCATTGCCTGGCCCATCGAATGGTTCGATCGACGGCGCGTTCGAGTTTCGCCTTGTCTGCCGGAAGCGCGGGACATTCGTCGAAGGCCATGATGATGTCGGCGCCGAGCTTTTGTTGGATATCGATGGACGCAGCGGGATCGAGACGCATTTTTGCGCCGTCAATATGCGATTGAAACGACACGCCGTCGTCATCGACGGCGTTCAGTGTTGCGAGGCTGAAGACCTGAAAGCCACCGCTGTCCGTCAGGATGGGGCCTTTCCAGCCGTTGAATTCATGCAGGCCCCCGAGATCGCGAACAATCTCCGCGCCCGGTCGCAGCGCGAGATGATACGTGTTGGCGAGAATGATCTCGGAACCAACGCCATCAAGTTGTTCCGGCGTCAGCCCTTTGACGCTGCCGCGCGTTCCGACGGGCATGAACACGGGTGTATTGATGTCGCCGTGCGGCGTCGAAAGCGTTCCGGTTCGCCCGTGAGTTTGGCCGTCAGAATGATGAACATGGAATTCAAACAAAACGTAGTGTCATTCCTAACTATGGGGTTGATTACGCAAGAAGGCGTATTCTGTCGCCTAAAGGAGCGAGAATCCTGTGAGTTTGGGGAATTGGTGACAATTATGATGCAAGGACCGATATAACGGGATTGACACCCTTTTTTGACGTTTCTTATACTAGCAAGGCTCTGGCGGGGGTAAAGCCCCTTGCCCGAGTAACGCCGCGGTAATTGGAGGGTGACGACAAGGTGGTCGTCACTACCGCAAGGCCACATTGGTTCGAACGAATTCCCGGAGGGATATCGTTGACTAGCCGCCGAACGGTTGAAGAACTGAAACGATTGGTACCCCCGCACCTGCTGAATGACCGCAAGGAGCCTGAGAAACCGGCCAAAGCGCCGGCGAAGCGAAAAACGACAAAGCGATCTCGTCGCAAAGCTGTCGGGGATAATGGAACCGGGCGGATCGAAGTTCCGAAGCCGCTGCCGAAGACGAGTCTGCGTCCGGAAGAACTCGCTTACTTTCGCAAGAAGCTTCTCGAAAAACGCAAAGAGTTGTTCGGGAACGTTCAGACGATGGAAAGCGAAGCGTTGCGCAAGAACCGCAGCGAGGCCGCCGGCGATTTGTCGCAGATGCCGATCCACATGGCCGACATCGGCACGGACAACTACGAACAGGAATTCTCGATCAGCCTGATTCAGAACGAGCGTAACCTGCTGAAGGAAATTGACGACGCCCTCAAACGCATTCAGGATGAGACATACGGCGTCTGCATCGCAACGCATCAGTCGATTTCCAAGGCGCGGCTGCGGGCGAAGCCATGGGCTTCCTACTGCATCGAATACAAGCGCACGCAGGAATTGGGCGGACGCAACGGAGCGAAATGACGACTCTCGAAAGCACCGAACCTGTCGAATCTTCCAGGCATTCCGAGAATGACGGCGTGGCGACAACGATGGATCGCAGCGCCATTCTGCATGTGCCGAGTCATTTGCGCCTTTGGCTCGTCGCCATCGTCGGGTTGGTGATCGACCTGTGGACAAAGGACTGGGCGTTCAGCACGCTTGATCCGCACAAACCCAGGCTTGTCATCAAGAATCTCTGCAGTCTGCAGTTATCCCTGAATCCCGGGGCCTTGTTCGGGCTCGGCGCCGGCATGGCGCCCGTCTTTGTCGGCGCATCCGTGCTGGCATTGATGTTCGTGCTCTATCTCTTTGCCAATGCCGGCACCAAGCGATGGTCCATGCACATCGCACTGGGCCTCGTCCTTGGCGGCGCCCTCGGCAACCTGTACGACAGAACGACACAGGAGGCCTATGTCGCCTACTTGTCGAACGGCTATCGGATCATCGGCGATCTGGAAGAGCCGCCGAGCGAGCGAATCATCCAGATTCGCCGTCCCAACGCGAATCGATCGGAGCAGTTCAGCGCATCGAGCATCGATCAATCCAGATCGAGCCATCAGCCCGTCGTCCGGGACTTCGTCAAGATCGAGGCAAAGCTCGGATCCTACGAGCTGTGGCCCTGGATCTTCAACGTCGCAGACGCCCTGCTCGTGTTCGGAGTCCTTATGCTGCTCATGTGTTTCTGGTCGGATCATCGCCAGCATCGTGCTGAGCAGCTGGCGGCGAAGCTGGCTGACTCCGTTTCCGGCGGGCCCGAAGCCAACACAGCCTGATTGCCGTGGGGGATTGCTTCCGCGACAATTCCATTCGATGTCACCGATCCCGGGAACAGCAAGACTTTTCGTCATCACATGTCGCGGAATCTCGCCCGCGTTATGCGCAATCATCGTGCTGCTCCTTGGCTCGCAACGGGCAGGCGCTCAAACCCAGCCGCCCCCCGAAGGCATCGCGCCCGACGCGACGGCAACGGCCATCGCTGAATGGCAGCGCCTGCGAACAATCCCTCAATTCGCCATCGACGATCCGATGGGATTCCTCGTCTATGAAGCCGGCGCGTTCCGTCGTCTGACAAGCCTGATCGAGTCGGTCGAAGCGAATCCGTCAGCCCCGCTCCTCGATCCGCGCCTGGAACTCGCCATTCTTCGAACGCAATACCTCGCGGCATCGATCGACGGCATCGCGCCGTCGTATCTGATGCTTCAGACGGAGCGCGCGATTAACGAATCGACGGTCCCGCGCGTGCGCGCCGAAGCCGCCTATCGCGTCCTCACGAGCAAGTTAATGCGACTGTCATCGAATCGCGCCTGGGATGATCCGCTGCTGGCCGTCGAGTACGAGTTGTTGAGCGACTATCTGGATTGTTTCGGCAACTCGCCGCGCGCCGCGTCCGCCGTCAAACGAATCGCCGACGACGCGAGCGCCCGACGCGACGCCCCCGCGCTTCGCGCCTGTCACGGCCTCGTCGACGACGCATCGCCGCAGCATCCCATCGGGACGGCCTTCGACGCGAAGGCACATGCGATGGAATTGATCGACCGACACTGGGCCCCGCCGCTGACGACGATCGCGGGATCACGGCTCAGCTGGGCGGAGTGTCGAGGCCGGCCG
>JAJDEC010000009.1 GCA_029259995.1 Phycisphaerae bacterium | reverse complement strand
ATCGGGAAATCCCGCCGGCGGCGTGCATCGGGCATATCTCATACCGGCTGGCGAGTTTTACAGGTGGAGATCGGCATCAATGATGCGTCAGACTGTGCGCACGGCGTTCATACTTGCCGGGGTTTTCTTCTTCGGTCACAGCGTATTCGCTGATGTGTCCGCGGCGACGGTCAACGGCGCCACGGGGCGCATCGACGGCGGTTCGGCGACGGGGATCTTCTGCGGCGGCGGCGTGGTTCTGTCGGCGGAGGATCTGCGACGGATTGCCGCCGGCGGCGCGAACCCGGCGGACTCGGCGGGCGATCCGGGTGGGCCGCGCGGCGGCGGCGGTGCAGTCCTGCTCGTCGAGTGCAACGGCGCGTTCGGCTATTCGACGATCCAGGGGGCCATCGAATCGGCGGTTGATGGTGACGTTGTTGTTGTGCTGCCGAATGATTGCACGCCGGAGGGGCGATGGTTTGAGAATATCGACTTTCTCGGCAAGGCGATCCGGGTGCAGAGTGCGAACCCGGGGGATCCGGTGGTCGTTGAGGCGACAGTGATTGCGTCGGCGTCGTGCGGAATTGTCGTGTCGTTCAAGACGATGGAAACGCACGAGTCTGAACTCGACGGATTCGTGCTTGTGCAAGCCGACGGCTGTGGTTTTTCCACGATCATGTGTGCGGGGTCGGGACCAACCATCCGTCGTTGCAGATTTCCATTTCAGGCTGAACATCACAGCTTTCTTGTCGGTATCCGCGCCGGAGCGGGCCCTACGAAACTTGTCGACTGCGACTTCGTTGTCGCGTCGGTTTCCGGCAACCACTTTCGCGCGATCCACGCCATGTCCGCAGACATGTTGATCGAGGGCTGTCTATTTCAGGGGTTTGGTGGTAGGGCCGTTGATATCCAGTGCAAGCGGACGGACCTAACCAATTGTTCGTTTACGGATAATCCTGGCGGCGCATTGCGAGTCTGGTCCTATTCCTCTGTATCAGATGAGAATTCCAGAATTGAGAATTGTCTCTTTCAGCGGAACGGACAGGTTGCGCTGAAACTTGAAGCCGAGGGTACGGGGAGCGCATTTGACCTGCTGAATTGCAGGTTCTTTCAAAATACGGGATCGCTATATCCGGGTGGCGGCGCCGTGTGGCTTAAGACTCCATACTATTCACAGTTTCATCGCGTGCATCGATTCGTTGACTGCCAGTTTGTCGACAACACATCCACGGGGATTGGCGGGGCAATCGCCGTTGACTTCTCTCGAACGGCCAGGCTCGATATTGATCGCTGCAGGTTCGTGCGCAACCACGCCGCGTTTGGCGGCGGTGCGATCGCGACGTGGGCGATCGACTTGCGCATCGAGGCCTCACGGTTCGTCGGGAACTCGGGGGGGGCTCGGGGTGGGGCCTTGTATCTCGTCGACGATGAGCAGCAACCGAACGACGTACGCGTTGCGAATTGTGAGTTGATCGCCAATTCCTCCGGCCGCAGCATGGCGATCGAAACAAGCGCCCAGTTGATGCTGTCGAATTGTACGATTCGCGAGAACTTTGCGACGTCTTATTATCCGTGGGTCACGAGTGTCCTGAGCGGAACGGGTATCCATATCGAGAACACGATCCTGTGGAACAACGGCTACGCACTGGAGCGCATCGGCCATGCGATCCCCTGGTGGCAAGCGACTGACATTCCGCCGGAGAGCGTCGCCTACTCCATCGGCGACTCATGGGTTTACGAGACAGCGTCGTCGAACTCCGACGCCGATCCGTTGTTTGGTGAGACGCTCGTCGGGCAATGGACAGCGGACGCGGCTTACGATCCGACGATCGGACAGACGATGCTTGTCGACCAGAACGCGAACTGGCAAGCCGGTGCGTTAGAAGGACGTAATCTGAGGCCGACACTTGGTTCGTATAACCAGACGCTGATCGTTTCGAACACGAGCGCAAGCCTGACAGTTTGGGGCGATGTCGCGTTGCTTGGACTCGCGGGGAGCGAATACGAAATTGATGACAGCCATCTTTCGCCGGAATCCCCGGCCATCGATGCGGGCAATCCGGATTTCGTTGCGACGATGGACGAAGTCGATATCGACGGAGAACCGCGGGTGATGAGTTGTCGCGTGGACATCGGCGCAGACGAAATCACGCAGGGGGATGTCGGCGTGATCGGCGATTTTGACGGAGACGGGGCCGTGACTGTTGGTGATCTGCCGGCGTTTCTGGCGGTTGCGCTGAATCCCCCGGGGATCGGCGTGTGTCGCGCGGATGTCAATGGGGATGGGCTCGCGGATGGTCGAGATGTTGCCGCGATGGTCGGGTTGATTCTCGATCCTTAGCGGATCGGCGATCCGGCATCTCACAAGGTGCTTGCTGAGTCCATTGTAGAAAAAGAAAGCTCGCCGCAACACGCGTGTTGCGGCGAGCTTTTCTGATATATCGGAGTTGCGATTCGGGTTGTCTGTCACTGGCGCGGGTTAACGGGTGAAGTTACGCTGCGCCGGCGATCGATCCGTCTTTCAACGGGACTGCCTTGAATGTTCACTCCGAGAATACATGGCGTGTCCTTACGGCAGGATCGCCTGCACGAACTCCTGGATGTCCAGGCCATCCTTGATGCCGTCGGCATTCATATCCGCGCGGTCGGCCTGGAGGAAGTCGGGCATCGGCTTGCAAAGCAGGGACGCAACGAAATTCGGAATGTCGAATACGCTGACGAACCCGTCCGAGTCCATGTCACCGGGCAGTGAGAAGCAGCCTCCCGGATTCGTGTCGGCCGTGATCGTGACGTGCGCCGTATCGGTTGTCACGGTTCCGCATGCGTTTGAGACGATGCATCGATAGTCGCCGGAAAGGGCGTCGCAGGGGAAAACGATGCTCGGATCGAATCCCATTCGCAGTTGATATGTTCTCGCACCTTGAAAGTTGTATTCGCCAAACAGCAGGACACAGTCCTGATCGGGATCATCGACGATATCGACCCATTGCGCCGTTTGAAGATCCTTTCGCTGCCATTGGAACGTCATCGGCCAGGATCCCGACGTGCGGCAGTTGATAACGCCGGATTGCAGCGCCGACGGTTCGTCGTACACGATCGCCGTTGCATCAAGCTCGACGACGGGCGGCTCACAGGTCGTGCCGTTCAGGTCGAGAATCGCGTTGGGGATGATAGGGAGGCAGTCGTTAGGCTCGGCAAAGGTCTGGAAATTGACGACCATCGTATTGCCGTCGGCGCTCAAATGGTCCACATAAGTAATCCACATTTCGGAATTGTCAAATGTGGTGTCGCCGGGGGCTGCCTGAGATTGGAGATAATTCTGAAGATCGATCGGTGCGCCGCCGTTGATTGTTGGTTTCCATATGAACGTCCTCCAGGTCAGTTGCGGAGCAAAGTCAACTGCACCGTAGCCGACGGCGCCGACGATGGTGTTTCCATCGGCGCTGATGTCCGTGACAATCATTTGGATGGCGGGGAATCCACCAAAGAGTGCGGGCTTACCGAGGCTTTCGGCGACATAACTGGCGCCGTCCCATGTCCAGCGGACCAGCCGCGAATAATGCAGGAGGTCTTCGGTTCCGGACGGAGGCCCGAAGAGCAATTCGGTCTGAATTTCGCTGGTTTGCGCGGCGATCATTGTTCCGTCGGAGTTCACGGGCGGGCTTCCACGGTGACCGTAGCCATCCAGGATGGATTCGACGCCGTTGCGCCAGACGGCAAGTTTTCGAATCGGGTTCGTCGGCTCGACTGTAATCGGGCCCGGGCCGTCGGGGTCGATCGCGATACTGAGATCGTATCCGACGATCACGCTTCCGTCGTAGTTCGTGCGATCGGCACGTGCCGTCGTTGTGCCTGGCAAAACGGAGAGTTGTTCGATGATGCCCGTCTGGCTGTCCCAGCGGAACGGGTAAAAGTCGCCGCAGAACCCAAAGGGCGCGCAACCGTCTGAGCGAGGCGCACCCGTCTGGAACCATCCTGCGCCGATGACGTAGCGGCCGTCACCGGAAATGTCATTGGGCGTGTTGATTGAAAAGTCACAGCGTGTGCCGCCGATGCGAACCGTGTAGGGGAACGTACCGGACACGCAATCGTAATTCTGAACGACTTCGTTGGTTGGAAATGAGCCGCAGTTCACCCAACCGGTATTCGACGTCCAGTGATGTGCAATCGCCGGAACGTAGGTGCAGGGCTCTGGATTGTCGCCATTGTAATTGCTGTCAAAGCAATTCAGATCGCCCCAGTCGTCGACGTTGTCCATATGCAGCGACATGGCGGTTCCGTCATCGCTGCTGCGCAGGACTTCGTTTCCTCCGACGACGGCGCCGGGGATTCGCACGATCGATCCGCCGCGCGTGTACGTCACGACGGCGTCTTCAAAGACGGGACGATCGTAGATTTTGCCGATCACGGTCTGACCATCGGATGTCATATCGTCGATGCCGATGCCGACATTGATCAGATGGGGTTGAGCGCTCGCAACTGCGGCGCTGATTGTTGTCGCCAGAAGGGCGGCCAATCTGCAAACGGGGAGGCGTAACATGTCTCGCTCCTTGAGTTTCGGGCTACGTGTGTCCTGTGGGGGCTATCCAATTAGTTTCTTCATCGTTGCGTCGAGGATGACTGAGAGCCAGTTTGATATTCAATGATGTCGGGCACGGAAGTATCCTGCGTTATTCATGCTCAATCGTCGTCATCTTCATTCGGTCGCTTGACGGTCATCTGTTTCGCGAAGCTGCCTGTCGTGGAACTTTCGCGGGGCAGCAAAATCAGGGGGTGGGGCGGCGCGGTCGCCCCGACCCCCATCTAAAGATCAATCTCCGCTCGCTTGGAGCCTAGTGATCAATTCAGGCCGTGCGTCGGCGGCGGACCAAGAGGCCAACGCCGGTCATCGTGAGCAGGGCGAGGCTCGTCGGCTCCGGCACGGCGTTCCATGAGAGGTTGTCAACATGGGTTCTCGAGTCGAACCCAAATCCGAGAAATTTGACTTCGTCAAAAACCATGCCGCCGGATGTCGTGATGTCGAACCACGAATCGCCGAATCCGCCCCATGCCGGCGTAATGAACGAACTCGCAACTTCCACTCCGTCGTCCCAGATCGAGACTGCCGCGCCGCCGCCGAACGGGCTCGGTGTGCCGCCCGGATCCCAGCCCTGGAATGACATTTCCGTCAGATCGGACCCGAAGGTCAGAAACATGCCGAAATTCATGAATGCCGTGTTATCCGAAGGCAACCAAGGTTCAAACACGCTGTTGTCGCCGATGGCCTGATCGCCGGCGCCCGACTCAAATACGTCAAGACCGATGCCCGAAAACACGTTGGTAGCAACGACGCCCGTCGGGCCGCCAACTTCGTCGAAGTTCAGGGTCGTGGAATAGGTCGGCGCCATTCCGTTCTGCTGTGTGATTGTGTAGGAAGCAAACGCAGGAGCGCTGATGAGCGCAATCGCGAGTGCCGCCACTGTTCCGAGATTTCGTGACTTCATTACTTCTCCTCCAAGGAAAGAGTGCTTCGGATCCCGGCCGTCACATGACGCCTCCATTGAATCCTCTTCGTGTATTCGGCTTGCGCACATCGCGCATGTCCAGCCGATGTCTAGTTCGTCAACGCGTCGATAAACGCGATAATCTGCTCTGTCGCCGAATCGCCAGCGGTGCTGAACGCAAGGCAGAGCGGTGCATCCGCGGCGTTCATCAGGTGCCTTGCGAAACCCTGTATGTCACTTCCGTTGATGATCCCGTCGGCCTGACAGTCACCTTCGACGCGGCTGAGTGTGATCCATTGATCCGCCGGTACGTTGGTCCATATGGACGAGCCGCCGTCGGGCCATGTGACGGTCAATTCGTCGATGGTCGTTGCAGCGCCGAGTCCGAAGTGTGCTTCCGCCGCGACACCCGCGAGGTAGCTGCCGCCGCACATGATTTCTCTTCGCTTGGTGATTTGACCGACGCGGGCCGTTACTGTCGCCCCGATGGCGTTTCTGAGCTGGCCCGGACCTTGCACCAGGCGGGCTCCGAGCCAATGACCGGTCGACGCAGTGACGTTTTCCAACAGTCGTGACGGATGGTTCAAATTGCCAATCAGGATGTCCTGATCACCGTCCCGATCGAAATCGAATGCGATCAGCGTGCGTGAATCCTCGCCCGGTTCGAGGCCATCGGCGAGAACGCGCGTGAAATTGCCTGAGCCGTCATTCAGCATCAGGACGGTGGGCGTATTGTGAATCAGCGAGTGAGGGCGCACTGTGATGACTTGTTCGTCGAATCCGTTGGCCGCCATCAGGTCGAGATCGCCGTCGTTATCAACGTCGACGAAATCAGTGCCCCAGCCCCAAAACGTATCCAGACAGTTTCGAGCCGTCGCCCCATCGGTGAACTGAGGTGCACTCGTCGCGCCGGCGTTGTTAATGTAGAGGCAGTTGCCCTGCGTCGGCCAGCCCAGCGGCCCGGGGAATGTCGGGTCCGTGATATTCGTGGTGTAAATATCGAGGTCGCCGTCATCGTCAAAGTCAGCGCACGCGGCGCCCATGTCGTTGCCCGTATGGGATGTCCCGGACGAAATGGATTCGTCGGTGAACTGGCCGTTGATATTCAGGAACAGCAGGTCGGGATAAAAATCCACGGCAATAAACAGATCAGGCCAATGATCACCATTCAAATCGTGGAAAATCGGCGTGAAGGCATCGACGTCCAGACCGGCCAGGCCTGCGGCAAGAGTGGTTTCCTCAAATTGAAAGTCGCCCAGATTCCGATAGAGCCGATTTCCGCCCGGATAGGTCGTGTCGGAAGGTGTCGCCGAGTTTGCGCGTCGCCATGCTGTGACGACGATGTCAAGGCGACCGTCGCGATCGTAGTCCGCCAACGCGGCGCCGCAGTGCAGGTATCCAATGGGTCGGAAGTCCGAGGCTGCGGAAACGTCAGTGAACGTTCCATCATGATCGTTGCGATAGATCCTGCTCGGCGGCGTCGCGGTGTCGCCGTCGTCGTCGTTAATGACGATCAGATCGAGCCAACCGTCGTTGTCGAGGTCGGCGAAGTGTGCGACGCGGGACAGACCGGTGTCACCGACACCCGCGATCGTTGTGACGTCGGTGAACGACTTGGAACCACTGTTTAGGTTGTTGCGGAAGAGGCGGTTCGGAAACGTCAGACTGGCCAGCATCAGGACGTCGAGATCGCCGTCATTGTCGTAGTCGCCAACGGCGGCGCCGCTGCCGACATTTCGCTGCATGCTGATATCGACCCAGTCCATCATGGGTGGCAATGTGGGTCCATATTCACATATGTGTGCGATTCCGCATGTCGAAGTCACGTCGACAAAGGATGGCTGAGCGAGTGCCGTGCGAGACACAAGAGCAACCATGCATGTAATGACGTGGGTCGTTTTCAAAGCGACATTCCTGAAAGATGCGGCTGGTTGAAACAGCAGCCTCGATCCGTTCTGCACTGTTGATTCGTGCGGCCGAACGGCGTCGGTCGATTATTCGCATGTTGGACGCCGAGGACTGCTCACCAAGACGATCAACTCGGGTACGTGTAATAAAGTACCACCCTGAGGCTTTACTTGCAAGTATTTCTGGGGAAACTTTCAAAAAAGTTTGCAAGTGGGGTTGTGGGCGCATGGTATTGACGATAAGATACGGGTGCATAAAGATTTGTACCGGACGTGCTCCGCGGAGACTTACGCATGCCGACGCCGATTTCAAGAGAAGTCACTAAAGAACCTCTGCCATTTGAGGAACACGCCGCTTCTGTGGTGGGTCGGATACGCACCGCATTCGCGGAGCTTTTTCGGGCAGTGAACGCCGATGCAACACGGCCTCAGCAAGTCGCACGCGACTTCGGACTCAACAAGAATCTGACGTGGAAGATTTCCAAGATCATCTGCGAAGCGGACGCCGGCAACATCGTCTCTTATCTTCCCGGCCGTGCGGGTCTGAACATACTTCTCGATTCCTTCAAGAAATCAGGCATTCCCGCCAACGTTCAGAAGGAAGTCCGCGACGCCCTGGCCGAATTCGAACAGTTACAGGAAATCCATGCCGGCGATCGCGAGACACTGGAAGCGATGCTCGGAGGTCTGTCGCGAGGTTCCGACGCTCAGCAACAGAATGAGGCGCAACGCAAACTGGCGTTTCGCGGCAACAGTACGATCTGGGGTGTTCAGGCACGGATGCAGGTGTGCGTGAACATCATCTCGCCCAGCGACGATCCCGATTTCGTGGACCTGGCATGGATCAGCGGGCTCATCGACTTTCGTCGGCTGCGACGCGACGCCGTCTGGGCGATCGCGTCAACGCGCAAAGTGGACGATCAGGGGAATCCGCTTCCGACAGAGGATATTGAGAGCATCGATCCGTCGATGTCGGGCAATGGGAATGCACCTTTGATGACGGAGTTCTGTTCGCAACCGACGCCGGAGCTTCGATTGAATCGCGGCGCCGACGGATTTCTTCGATATGAGCTGGTTGAGGGACCGATCGGCAACACGGCGTCAACGACATGCGTCATCGGTATATTCGCGCGGCGATTCGTTCGTCGGACCAAGCTGGAGGGGGATACGCTCGGGGAGCACTTGGCGCGATTGTATACGCCGGCGGAATTACTCGTGCACGACTTGTTCGTGCATCGCGATCTGCAGAATGCGATGGGGCCCTCGATTCATCTTTACGATCAGTTGCCGATCGCGCCGTCTTATCCAGTTGGTGGACGGGACCAGGGCGAGTTGCCGGTCTTTGATACCGTGCAGGCGCTCGGACCGGGCACGCGTTCGGCCATGGTGCCGGAGTTCGGGCCTTACTGCTCGATGATTGATGCCGCCTGCGAGCGACTCGAACTGAATTCCGCGGACTTGATGGGTTTCCGATTTCGGCTGAAGTATCCGCCGATTCCGTCGGTCGCGCTGTTTCGTTATCCGCTCGCGGATTAAAGCGCGACAAAATGAATCGTAGCGCTTCCCGTTGGTTGGGCTTTCTAATGGCCAACGAGTTAATTGCGCCTAGCGGACGCCCCTCACTTCGACGCCACTGCCACGGTGGGTGGACGCTACGCCGTTTCAAAAAAACGCCTACACCCTTTCCGCCTCCAGCCAATTCTTCCCGATCGACACGTCGACCTTGATGGGTATGCTCAGTGGGATCGCTTCGGACATTTCTTTTGCGATGAACGCCGCTTCTTCCTTCGCGGCTGATGCCGGGGTTTCGAAGACCAGTTCGTCGTGGACCTGGATCAGCATTCGGCTCGGGTGATTGTCTTTCGCGATCAGGCGATGGATGTTGATCATTGCCTTCTTGATCATATCTGCCGCGGTTCCCTGGATGACAGTGTTCGCGGCGAGGCGTTCGGCCTGGCCGCGGGCGTTCTGATTACGCGAATTGATGTCGGCGATGTCGCGGCGGCGGCCTAGGAGCGTCTTCACGAATCCATGCGTGCGTGCGTGTTCGATGCAACTGTCGAGGAAGCCGCGGATCTTCGGATAGCGATCGAAGTAGGCGGCGATGAAGTCTTTCGCTTCGCCCATCGGCATGCCGGTCTGGCGGGAGAGACCGAAGGCGGACTGGCCGTACACGATGCCGAAATTGACCGTCTTCGCGCGGGCCCGCTGTTCCTTGGTGATTTCTTCGATGGGGATGTCGGCAAGTTGGGACGCGACGTAGGCGTGAATGTCCCGATCCTCGACGAACGCGCGGCTCATGGCCTCGTCGCCGCTGAAGTGGGCGAGGATGCGGAGTTCGATCTGCGAGTAATCGGCCTTGATGAGGACATGGTCTTTTTCGCCGGGGACGAACGCGCGGCGGATCTGGGCGCCGAGTTCGGTTCGGATGGGAATGTTCTGCAGATTCGGATCACTGCAACTCAATCGGCCCGTAATCGCGCCGGTCTGATGGAAGCTTGGATGGACTCGGCCGGTTTTTTCGTAAATCAGCAGCGGCAGGGCGTCGACGTAGGTGCCTTTGAGTTTGGTGAGTTCGCGATGTTCGAGGACGAGTCGCGGCAGCGGGTGCTCCGATTCGTTGGCTAGCGTTTCAAGGACTTCGGCATCGGTCGAGCGTGTCGTGCGCGTTCGGCGGACGACGCGGAGGTTCAATTCATCGAAGAGGATTTCGCCGAGCTGCTTGGTTGAGTTGATGTTAAAGGGGCGACCGGCGGCGTCGTGGATTTCGCCTTCGAGTTCTTCGAGGCGCTTCGTCATCGTCGCGTTGAGATCGTCGAGGACGCTTCGATCGAGGGCGACGCCGCGCAATTCCATGGCGGCGAGCACTTCGACGAGCGGCAGCTCGATCTCCTCGAATAGCGATTTCGTTTCGGCGCTTTCCATCTGCTTTGCGAGCAGTTCTCGCAGTCGCCAGGCAATGTCGGCGTCTTCGCAGGCGTAGGTGCATGTTCGTTCGGTCTCGATCTTGTCGAATGTGATCATCGAGCGGCCCTTGCCGATGAGATCGACCGTCGGGATTTTTTCGTACTGGAGCAGTTCGCGGGAGAGACCGTCGATGCCGTGGGAGCGGCGGGCGGAGTCGAGAACGAAGCTGGCGATCATCGTGTCGAAGTCGATGTTGCGGACGTCGTAGCCGGCGGACTCCAGCATGACGATGTCGTATTTGATGTTCTGTCCGCACTTGGCGATTTTCTCATCGGCGAAAATTGGGCCAAGCGTTTCGAGGACGAGCTGTTCGTCGAGTTTGGGACCGACGCCGCGGACGGGGATGTAATACGCCTTGCGGGGTTCCCAGGCGATGGAGATACCGCAGAGGTCGGCGGATGCCGGGTTGAGGCCCGTGGTCTCCGTGTCGAAAGCGAAGGCCTTTTGTTTGGCGAGCGTCGCCGCGAATTTCTTGAGTTCTGGTTCCGTTGCGATGAGTTGGTAGTCGACGTTGTCCGGCGTGTAACCCGAAAAGCCGTCGGGCAATTGGTCGACGTCGACGGGCGTTTCGGGATCGGCGAAGAGCATGCCCTGGGCGGGGGGCTTGGCTTTTGGCGAGTCTGTTTTGATTGTTGCCGACGTTGTCGCTGGGCTGTTGTCGCCGAGACGTTCGACGAGTCGGCGGAGACCGAGGTCGCGCAGGATGGGGACGGCAGCGTTGATGTCGAACTTGTCGATGCGTGCGTCTTCAAGGTCGAAGGGGAAGTCGACATCCGTCTTCAGCGTCACGAGTTGACGGACGATGTCTTTGCGGTTTGCGAATTCGAGGATGTTCTCGCGGAGCTTGGGCGTGAGTTCGTCGGCGTGGGCG
>JAJDEC010000080.1 GCA_029259995.1 Phycisphaerae bacterium | reverse complement strand
AAGATGAACCCGCCGCTGCGTTCACAGGCGGACGTGGACGCATGCCTGGATGGCGTCGTCGACGACACGATCGATTGCCTCGTGACGGACCACGCGCCGCACGGCATGGACGAAAAATCGGACGACTTCCAGACGGCCCCGTTCGGCATCGTCGGCCTGGAAGTTGCGCTGCCCCTTTTCGCCCGGGCCCTGGTCCATTCGAATCGGATGAGCTGGTCGCGCCTGATCGAGAAGCTCACGATCCGACCTGCCCGGATCCTCGGGATCAACAAGGGCACGCTCAAAGCCGGGGCCGATGCAGATGTGACGATTCTGGATCCCGATTTGGAGTGGACCGTGGACGTCTCGCAATTTCAGTCATCGAGTCGAAATTGCCCCTACGACGGATGGGCATTGCGGAGTCGGGCGACACGGACAATCGTTGCCGGGGCCGTTCGGTTCTCACTGTACGACGTCGCCAATTCGAAATAGCCGCCAACAGCAAACGAGTCATTCCAGCCGTCAATCGTCTCGCATCCTGACCTCGGATTCGCCAGTGAGACCCGAGTCGCGCTCAAATGCGCAACCCCAAAAATCGGGCTTCCACGCAAAATATCATCGATTGCGTCATTTCGCGTGCAATTTTTGCTTGACCTGGTCGGGGGCGCGTCAGGTATAATTCGGCCGATTATTCACCGCACTGGTATCAAGTCATCCTTGATCGGTTCTTGTTGGCTGAGGGGAAGAGAAGTGGGCGCGCAGTTCGTGCTCGTGTTACCGACCGGCAGTGTTGCCGGCGGATTTGGCTGAATGCAGTTTCAAGGTCGTGATTCGGCCGGTCGCACCTGATGGGGCGGATCAGCGCGGAGCGCTGATGCGTGCGGCTTGGCCATCGGTAAGGAGACCCGAAATGTCGATGAATCCCCCAACGCCAATTCCTGTTGGTTCGCCCCACGTGGCGGAACCTCCCATGTTCCCGCGATTCGGATACGAAGCGCTGAAGCTCGCCGGGAGCAATCGCAGAAACTATGCACGTCGGCAGGTTGTCTGCGAAGTGTTTCTTGTCGATCGGCAGTCGAACAATGTTCTGCGATGTCGAACCGATGACATCAGCGATGCAGGGATTCGCGCATCGGGGCCGATCGGCTACGGGTTGGCCGTGGGGCAGCGATATGAAGTGCGAATCGCCTCCGGCAATGCCGATCGCGTGGCGTCGACGGACATGATTCCGTCATTGGGCTTTGCCACCGTATCTCGACTTGAAATCGATGTTCGGCGAGGCGATGCCCATCGAGTCGGATTCGCCCTGCGATTCGACGTGCCTCAGCTAATCCCCGTTTGATCGGGCGGAAGTTACATTTGGTTTGAAATTCAAGACGCACATCGCGACCGCGATTGCGTCTTTTTCGGTTTATCACGGAATTCCGGGGAACGCGACTTGAACGTAGGAGAATGTGTCTTGAGCGTAGGGGAACGCGACTTGAACGTGTAGGAGAATGTGACTTGACCGTAGGGGAACGCGACTTGCACGGCCTAACGCCGCACGCTGAAGGCGTGCCATAACTGAGCCCAGGGCAAGTGCAGCCCGCGAAGCGGGCAATCGCAGCCCTGGGTTGCGGATTAAACCATGAGCCAAGCACTGAAAGTGCGTTACAGACTTGGCGCTGTCACGCGGTCTGCAGCACACATGACGCATCGCATGCATGAATTCACTTCCAGAAATTCCGCGATGAACTCTCTTTTCTTGTCGCGATGAATCAAAGTCAGCGCGAATCTAGTCCGTGAGAACGGTTTCCTTGACGATCTCCTCGATCGTCGTGATGCCGTCGTAAAGCGCCAGGAGTCCGCTTTCACGGAGTGTGCGCATGCCCTTTCGACATGCCGTTTCCATCAGCACGCCCGTCGACGCCCCCTGCATGACGAGTTCGCGCAGTTCGTCGTCGAAGACGAGGATTTCGTAGAGTCCGACTCGGCCCCGATAGCCTGTGCCGTTGCAGTAGTCGCAGCCGGCGCCATAGTAGAACTTACGTCCCTCCACATCCTTCATTCGAAGCTGCAGCTCCATCAATTGCTCTTCGCGCGGCTGAAACTCCGTGCGGCAATTCATGCATACGCGACGAGCGAGTCTCTGAGCAACGACCGCCTCAATTGTCGCCGTGATAAGGAAGGGGTCCACGCCGATGTCGAGCAGACGCGCCACGGCCGAAGGGGCGTCATTGGTATGCAGTGTCGTAAACACCAAGTGACCCGTGAGAGATGCCTGAACGGCGATCTGTGCCGTTTCCGCGTCTCGAACTTCACCGACGAGAATCACGTCCGGATCCTGTCGCAGGAAGCTGCGCAGTGCGCGGGCAAACGTCATTCCCTGGGCCGGATTGACCTGGCATTGGATGATGCCGTCGATGTCATATTCGACGGGATCTTCCGCCGTCAGGATCTTGATCTTCGGGTTGTTCAGTGTGTTCAACGCCGCGTACAGCGTCGTCGTCTTTCCGGAACCCGTCGGACCTGTGTTGATCACGATACCGTTCGGTCGCTCAATCAGCTGCTCGAACACCTTCATGTCGTCGTCGCGAAGCCCCAGCTTGTCCAGGTCGAGGTTGACGTTCGAGCGATCGAGAATACGAAGTACAACGGACTCACCGAACATCGTGGGCAGCACGGCGACACGAAGATCGACAGGGCGATTGCCGATCGTCAGACTGATGCGGCCGTCCTGCGGCAGGCGCCGTTCGGCAATATCGAGATCGGCCATGACCTTGATGCGGCTGGCAATGGCCATCGCAAGGAATCGGGGCGGGGGCCGCATTTCGTAGAGCACACCGTCAATTCGATAGCGCAGTTTGTAATCTTCCTCGAACGGCTCGAAGTGAACGTCACTCGCATGATCGCGAATCGCCTGGAGCAGAACGAGGTTCAGCAACTGCTTGACGGGGTTCGAATCGGCCAACTGGCTCAGTTCTTCGAGATCGATCGACTCGCCGCGGCCTTCGAACTTGGCGAGATCCGTGTCTTCCCGAATCTCGTCCAGCAGATCGTTGATGGATTGCGCGCCGTCTTCCGGATAATAGCGGGACAACCCGGCGCTGATCTGATCTTCGGATGCGATCATGGGCCGAATGCTGAGATCGAGCAGTTTACGCAGATCGTCCGTCGCCTGAAAGTTGTCCGGAGAGGACATCGCCACATCGAGAGTTTTCGTTGCCGCGTCGTAGTTGACGGGAATGATCCGATAGGTGTTCGCCATCTGGTTGGGAACCAGCTTGATCGTCTCCGGCTGAACGTCGATGTTGTCGAGATTGACCGGTTCCATGCCGATCTGTGCCGCCAATGCGAGCTGCAGATCCTGATCCTGGATATACCCGAGATCGATCAGAATCTGCCCCAGTGGACCACGCTTGGATTTTTGAATCGCAAGGCCTTCGTGAACCTGCTTTCGGTTCACCTTCCCCATCTTGATGAGGATTCGCCCCAGCGGGCGGCCCCGATATCCGGAGCTCGTTTTCCCAGTTTGCGGTGCAGCACTCATGACCAGATCCCCCCTTGTTCAAGGGCGCGAGCGGTATTGTCCGTCGCCTATTCTTCTTTTTTCTCTTGTTCGTCTTCGAGGGCCGCGTCGATGTCTCGAACAAGGGCGTTCCCGGCTTCATGAAGCTTGCCGGCCTTTTCGAGTTTCTCTTGCAATTCGCCGGGCTGACGGGCGCGATCCAGCATGTCCGCCGCGTCGATCGATCCGCGCTCGTAAAGCTGCCACAAGTGATCGTCGAGCAACTGCATGCCGTACTTCTTTCCCGTCTGGATCGCGGAGTCAATGCGGAATGTCTTGTTCTCGCGAATCAGGTTCGCGATCGCCGGCGTGACGACAAGGAATTCGTAGGCCGCAACCATGCCCGACGGCTTGCGCGGCATGAGCGCCTGAGACAGAATCGCAATGAGCGACGTTGAAAGCTGAACCCGGATCTGGTCCTGCTGTTCATGGGGGAAGGCGTCGATGATTCGGTTGACAGTTCCCTGGCAACCGGTCGTATGCAGCGTTGAGAAGACCAGGTGACCGGTTTCGGCGGCGAGAATCGCGTTGGATATGGTTTCCAGGTCTCGCATTTCACCAACCAGAATCACGTCGGGATCGCTTCGCAGCACGCGGCGAAGGGCCTCGGCGAAACTGGGGACGTCGTTGCCGACTTCGCGCTGGTTGATAATGCTCTTCTTGTGTACGTGATAATATTCGATCGGATCCTCAACCGTCACGATGTGACGATCGAGTTCGTTGTTGATGTAGTTCAGCATCGACGCGAGCGATGTCGTCTTGCCGGAACCTGTCGGACCCGTGACAAGAAACAATCCGCGCGGTCGGCGGCACAATGCCCGACAAATGGCCGGCAGGCCGATCTGTTCAAATGACAGGAATCGACTCGGAATCAATCGCAGGACGATGCTGATGTTGCCTTTTTGTCGAAAGATCGACACACGAAATCGGCCCTGGTCGCCGAACGCGAAACCGAAGTCCGTACCGCCTTCTTCCTGCAGTTCCTGCTGATTGCGATCGGGCGTGATCGATTTCATCAGGGCGACGCAGTCCTCCGGCTCAAGCACTTTTGTCTCAAGCTGCCGGAGGCGTCCACTCAGTCGCAGCACTGGCGGGCGACCGACGGAAATGTGAATATCCGAGGCATTGCGCTTGATGCACGTCTCGAGAATACGATCGATATGTATCATTGCCATTGTTCAATATTCCTGCGTCGCCGGCTGAGGCGGCGACCATCATTTCATCTCGTTGTCCTGCCCTCGGTTCAATCGGGGCGGCTCGGGGCGACGCAATCGCCGGATCATCACATGACGTCCACTTCCGCCTGGGCGAGTCGGGCGAGTTCCTCAAGCGACGTAATCCCGCTGAGGATCTTGCGCTGACCGTCATGAAGAAGCGATTTCATTCCCGATGCGCGGGCCGCGCGTCGAATTTCGGCGATACCGGCTCGATTGAATGCGAGTTCACGCAGCTCGGAATTCATGATGAGCAACTCGAAGATGCCCTGCCGACCGCGATACCCCGTGTTGCTGCAGTGCGAGCAGCCGCCGGGCTTGTAGATTGTCTGCCCTTTCAGCAATTCGTCCGTGAAGCCGCAGACGCGCAATTGTCCGGTCGGAGGATTCTCGTCGGGGATTCTGCATTCGGAGCACAATCGTCGAATCAGTCGCTGGGCCATGATGGCCTGAATACTCGAAGCGACGAGGAAGGGCTTGATGCCCAGATCGATCAGACGCGTGAGCGCGCTGGATGCGTCATTCGTATGAAGCGTCGAAAACACCAAGTGGCCCGTCAACGCCGCCTGAATCGCAATTTCACCGACCTCCAGGTCTCGAATTTCACCAACGAGAATGATATTCGGGGCCTGGCGCAGCATGGATCGCAGGATCTTGCCGAAGCTCAGACCGATGTCCTCACGAACCTGGCATTGGTTCATGCCGGGGAATACGTACTCCACGGGATCTTCGGCTGTGATGATCTTCTTGTCCGGGCGATTCAGCTCCTGAAGGGCCGCGTAGAGCGTCGTTGTTTTTCCCGAACCCGTCGGTCCTGTGACAAGAAAAATGCCGTTGGGCTTCTTGATGACGCCAAGGAATTTCTCGTAGTCGTCCGATTCGAATCCGAGCTGCTGAATGCCGACGTTCGCGGAATCCGGGCGAAGAATACGCAGCACGATGGATTCGCCGTGGACGCCGGGGCAGCAACTGACGCGGAAATCGATGTCCTTGCCGCCGATACGCATTTTGATGCGACCGTCCTGTGGGACACGCTTTTCTGCGATGTCCGTGCCAGACATGATTTTCAATCGCGTCGTGACGGCGTTCTGAAGGCGCTTCGGAATGCTCTCCCGTTCGAGACAGACGCCGTCAACACGATAACGAACGCGGACACGATCCGACATCGGCTCAACATGAATATCACTGCCGCGCGTTCGAACGGCCTCGCTGATCATCATATTGATGAGCTTGATGATCGGCGCATCGGCGTCATCCGCGGTGTCGGCCTTGTCCTTGACGTCCTGGTCGAGCGACGCGTCGACCGAGGCGTCGAGACTCTTGGAAAGCTGATCCAGTGACGCTTCCGGACCGCGCATGTTCTTGTCGATGTATCGCTTGATTCTCGACGGGCACGCCACGACGGGGATCACATCGGCCGCGCCCAGTTTGAAGCGCAGCATGTCAATCGTATCCAGATCAAGCGGGTCGCTGATGACAACAGTCAGCACGCCGCCGTCGTTGCTCATCGGAAGAATCTCGTGGTTCTTGATGAGCCGTTCGTCGATCATGCCCAGGGCGTCCTGGCTGATCGTCGATTGACTGACTTCCACGAACTTCATGCCGTGCTGTTTGGCGAGGGCCTTGTAGATGTCCTCTTCCTGCGCCAGGTCGAGTTCCATCAGGGCTTCGCCGAGACGTTTGCTGTGGTCCAGTCCATACTCCGCGGCCTTGTCCGCATCGGCCTTGGAAAGGACGTTTTGCTCGACCAGGATTTCACCGAGAGTTTGTCGCTTTCGTGCCATTGCAGAGTCCCCCAATGCACGGGGATAAGTCGTTCTAATTTAGTCACGAGGCCGGCGTCGAGCCCTGGGCGGGACGCGGAAATCGGCGGGGCGATGTTTCTGGCAGCGCGACGGATTAAAAGGGATACCGGCGGGGTAAAACCAGCCCGTATTCCGTCGCCTTCGCGCCGGAGGAACAGCCTCCTTCTTCCGCCTATGGTATTCGGTCCACGTCCGTCGATCAATCCGGCGGAGCCCAATTGCGGCCCGGCTGGCGGACTTTCTCCGCCTGATCGGACGATTGGACTAGGCCGGCACATTTGCGGACGCCGCGAGCGTGAGATCGCTACGCATTCCGCGCTCGAACAGACGCAATCCGTGCGACGCGATCATGGCCGCGTTATCGGTGCAATATCGCATCGGCGTGAGATGCAGCTGAAGGCCGCTGTCCCTGCATGCGTCTTGAAGTTGGCGACGCAGCATCGAATTGGCCGCCACGCCGCCTCCCACAACGACCGACTTCACCCTTGCCTGGGTCGCCGCCGCTATTGTCTTGCGGATGAGGACATCGACGACCGCCTGCGAGAAGGATGCGCAGATATCTGAAATCTCTCGATCGCTCAACTTTTCCAGCCCGCCTGACGTCTTGCCCGGTCCGTGAACTTCGTAAAGCACGGCCGTCTTCAAACCACTGAACGAGAAATCGAGCGAGCCCTTCTTCAGCATTGAACGTGGAAAGTCAACGGCATTCGAATCGCCGTCGGCGCCGATCCTGTCGACGATGGGACCGCCCGGATATCCGAGGGACAGAATCGCGGCGACTTTATCGAATGCCTCGCCGGCGGCATCGTCAATCGTAGCGCCAATGGATTCGATGTCATCCCAGTCGCGAACATGATACAGCGATGTGTGACCGCCGCTGACAACGAGCGCGACAGCAGGCCACGGCACCGATGTGAGTTCGATGGCCGCACTCGTCGCGTGGGCATGAATGTGATTGACGCCGAGGATCGGCTTGTTCCAGCTCCACGCCAGCGTGCGGGCGGCCGTGACACCGACGAGAAGCGTGCCGATGAGTCCGGGCATGCAAGTGACCGTGACGACATCAAGATCGGCGGGGGCGATCGACGTTTCATCGAGGGCCTGCCGAACGAGGAGA
>JAJDEC010000079.1 GCA_029259995.1 Phycisphaerae bacterium | reverse complement strand
AACACCGTCGCCGCCAGCAGGGCGAGAGCAGTGATGTCGGTGATGAGTCGTTTGAGAATGCGGTGTCGGGCGGGAATTCGTTCATGGTATTCGCGTGCATCATTGGCTCCTTGTCGTGGCTTGAATGCGGAATCTCCTAATTATTACCCGTCGCCACGCACACATTCTTCGGCTCCGTAAAAAACCGAATCGCCTCGTCGCCGCCTTCGCGGCCGACGCCGCTTTGTTTCATGCCGCCAAAGGGGACGCGGAGATCGCGCAACAGCCACGTGTTGATCCAGATGGTGCCGCACTGGACTGCATCGGCGACACGATGGGCGCGATGGAGGCTTTCGGTCCAGATGGAGGCGCTGAGACCGTAGGGGGTGGCGTTGGCCATTTCGACGGCATGATTTTCGTCGTCGAAGGGGATGATGGAGACGACGGGACCGAAGATCTCTTCCTGGTTGACGCGGCACGTGTGGTTGAGACCGGCGATGACGGTTGGCTGGAAGAAGTAGCCGTTCTTGCAGCGATCGTTGAGTTGTGCCGGCGGGCTGCCGCCACAGAGGATCTGGCCGCCTTCTTCTTTTGCCAATTCAACATACTGCGCGACTTTCTCGAATTGCGGCTTGGAGACGAGTGCGCCCATGTTGGATGATTCATTGAGCGGATCGCCGACGCGGAGCTGCTTGGTGGTGTCGACGAAGTCCTTCGTGAATTGTTCGCAGATGGTGCGCTCGACGAAGAGGCGCGAGCCGCAGAGGCAGATCTGGCCCTGGTTGGCGAAGGCGGCGCGGACGCTCATCGGCAGTGCATTCTTCATGTCGGCGTCGGCGAAGACGATTGTCGGGTTCTTGCCGCCGAGTTCGAGCGACAGCTTCTTGAACATGGGAGCGGCGACGGCGGCGATGGCGCGGCCTGTGACCGTGCCGCCGGTGAAGGAGATCGTCGTGATCTTGGGGTGCGAGACGATGGCCGCGCCGGCTTTGGCACCGAGGCCATGGACGATGTTAAGAACGCCGGGGGGGAGGCCTGCTTCGATGGCGACGTCGGCGAGCATGTCGGCGGTGACGGGCGTGACTTCGGATGGCTTCGCCACCGCGACATTACCCGTTGCGATGGCGGGGGCGATTTTCCAGGTGAACAGATAGAGCGGCAGATTCCAGGGGGAGATGAGACCGCAGATGCCTCGGGGGCTGCGGAGCGTGTAGTTCAGCGCCTGACCGTCGGTCACATGGGATTCGGATTGCGTGTGGAGGATGGCTGTTGCGAAGAAGCGGAGGTTCTTGACGGCGCGGGGGATGTCGACGGTTCGGGCGAGGGAGAGGGGCTTGCCATTGTCGTCGGTTTCGGCGCGGGCGAATTCGTCGAGGCGCGATTCGAGGATATCGGCCATGCGGAGCATAATGCGTGAGCGTTCGTGGGCGGGGGTTTTCGACCAGTCGGGGAAGGCCTGCGCGGCGGCGGTGACGGCGGATTCGATGTCAGCGGCGCCAGAGTCGGGGACTTGCGCGAAGACGTCGCCCGTGGCGGGGTTGACGTTGTCGAGATAGGCGCCGCTTTGCGGGGCGATGCGCTGGCCGTTGATGTAGTTGGTGAGTTGGCGCATGCGGATTCAATCAGAGCTCGACGCGGATGATCGTCAGGCCATCGACAAATGAAGAGTGCTTGTCGGGCGTTGCGATGTCTGCTTCATGTTGCCGGGCTAATGCGGCGATCCATATGTCGTTTTCCGGTATTGGTGTTCCGGCGACGGCGAGCCACTCTTTCAATTGGCCGTAGACCAGAGACGTACCACTGTTGACATCAAGCGTATCGAGATCTGCAATTAAGCGCTGAATCCGTTTGAGATTGTCCATCATCTTTGCCGATCTCATTGCGCCAAAGTACAATTCACCGAGAACAATCGACGTAATGTAGATACCGTCGTATCCCTTTATGCAATCCTTGGCTTTCTGCTCACGGTTGATGAGCGCGATTGCCACATTTGTGTTCAGGATCAGATTACCAGCCATCTTCATCGATGCGTTCGCAATCCTCGTCAATCGCCTGCTTCATTTCCTCAAGATCCTTTGAAGGAAAATCAATTTCGTCGACGCGGCGAATCAGTTCGTCGGGTGGGATACCAGGCGGGGATTGATTCCTCAGTCCCCGAGCGAATTTGAGAACGAATCTCTGCTGCTCCTCCGACAGCGCTCCGATGCACTCGATGATGGACTTTTCTGTTTGTGTCATGACGATGACGCGTCCTTTCGCGTTCGGGGCCTCGTATCCAGTCATTATATCGTCACACGCCTGAATTCCGTCGGAAACCTACATGCTCGACAGCCGCCCGCCGTCAACGGGGACGTTGATGCCCGTGATGTAGGACGCGGCGGGCGACGCAAGAAAGCCGGCAGCGGCAGCGATTTCCTTCGCTTCGCCGAGGCGGGCCATGGGGATCCTGGCGATCATCGCTTCGGCGACGGCGGATTCGCTGGTGTTTCCGGCGCTGGCCTTGTTCTTGATGATCGAACCAAGTCTGGCCGTGTCGGTGAAGCCGGGGAGGATGTTGTTGACGGTGATGCCGAACTTCGCGACTTCGCCGGCGGCAGTCTTCGCCCACGCGGCGACGGCCCAGCGCGTGGTGTTTGAAATGCCGAGGCCGGGGATGGGTTCCTTAACAGACGTCGAGACGATGTTCATGATCCGGCCGAACTTCGCCGCTTTCATTCCCGCCAGGACGGCCTGCAGAAGGATCTGATTGTTGCCGACGTGCATTTCGATGGCGCGGGAGAAGGCGTGGGGATCGGCGTCGACGATGGGGCCGGGGGCGGGGCCGCCGGTGTTGTTCACGAGGATGTGGACATTGCCGTGGTTTTTCAGCGTCGATTCGATGGCGGATCGGACTTGCGCCTGGTCTGCGAAATCGGCGACGGCGAAGTGATGCGACTGGCCGGCGGGCGTCGGCAGCGCGGCGACGGCGGTCTTCAGCGCAGACTCGTTTCGCGCAATGAGCGTGCAGGTTGCGCCGAGTTCGGCGAAGCGCATCGCGCAGGCGAGACCGATGCCCTGGGTGCTGCCGCAGATGACGGCGTGTTTTGCTTCGAGGCTGTAATCGGCGGGGAGATTCATTTGGATTCCTCGTGTTGATCGCGTATTGACTGCAAGCGCTGGGGCGATTCTAGCGAGGATGGGGAGGATGCGCAAATCGGGCCGCGTGAGATGGCGAGACTTCGTGGCGTCCCCAGCCTTTGCCTTCGCAAAGGATGGGGCATGCGTCACCCGACACATGGTCGGACATCGTTGACGATGGGCGGGGCGCTGACTAGGCTCCTCGCGATGTCGGCCGAGCTTCCTTACGAATATGAGAACAGCGTGCTGCACGAGCGTCGGGAGCGCGTGTTTCTCGTGCTCGCCGGTCTGTTTCTCGGGACGCTGGCGATGCTGAACATTCTCGGCATCACGCG
>JAJDEC010000078.1 GCA_029259995.1 Phycisphaerae bacterium | reverse complement strand
GGATCATCTTGCCCTGGTAGAGTCGCATGTACGTCAACTGACCGAAGGTCTCATCCACGAGCTTGAATGCAAGACAAACGAGCGGCTGATCGCCGTCGAGCTTGACCGGCGTCTTGGCTTCGCCATTGTCCAGATCAAGCGCATGCATGTCGCGATCCAAGGGTGACGGCAGGTATCGCGTCATTGCATCGAGCAGCAGCTGGACGCCCTTGTTCTTGTAGGCCGAGCCCATCAGGACGGGGGCGAAGTCGTTCGCGAGCGTACCGCGTCGCAGGACGCGATGAATCAGATCCTCGGGAACTTCCTTCTCATCGAGCATGAGTTCGAGCATGTCGTCGTCGAAGAGGGAGAGGGCGTCGAGCATACCCGTTCGGGCGCTCTTGGCTTCGTCGGCCAAGTTGGCGGGGATCTCTTCCCAGCGGATTTTCTCGCCGTTGTCGCCGTCGAAGTAGGCGGCCTTCATCTGAATCAGATCGATGACGCCCGTCAGATCGTTGCCCAGGCCGATCGGAAGCTGAAGCTGAATGGCCGTCAGGCCGAGCTTCTCTTCGAGACCCTTGATGACGTTGACGGGATCGGCGCCGGCGCGATCGAGCTTGTTGATAAAGCAGATGCGGGGCACGCCGTAGCGTTTCATCTGGCGGTCGACCGTGATCGACTGCGACTGGACGCCGGCAACGCCGCACAACACGAGGATCGCCCCGTCGAGCACGCGCAGCGATCGTTCGACTTCGACTGTGAAGTCAACGTGTCCCGGTGTGTCGATGATGTTGATCGTGTGATCGCGCCAGGCGACTTGCGTCGCGGCGGACGTGATCGTGATGCCGCGCTCTTTCTCCAGTTCCATGTGGTCCATCTTGGCGCCTTCGCCTCGAACCTCCTGGATCTTGTGAATGCGGCCGGCGTAAAAGAGAATACGCTCGGTCAGCGTCGTCTTACCGGAGTCGATGTGTGCCGAAATGCCGACGTTTCGCAGCATTCCCAAAGGTGAGTCGCTCATGTTGTCGAACCTTTGCTTCTTCTGTTCCTGGGTGAGCGTGATCATGTCAGTTAGCGTTTCCTGATCGCACTCGGCCAACAGCGGACGAGTCATTCGCGATCCTTCGATCCAGCGGTTCACAAATCCGTGACGAAGCACTCAGCGCGGGTGAACCGGTTCCGTCCGCGTTGGAGCGATACGTCTTGACAACGTATCGCGGATATCGGTCCGCGGCCGGTAAGTATCGAGTCAAAATATCGTTAGGTTTCCGCCAGTGTCGGATCTTCGCTCGGCCGCGGATGTCTCAACCGCTCCCTGGCGGGCGGACCGGCCGGGCGGCCGAACGAACGGAACCTTCGTTCTCGCCGGAATTTAGGCGCGCAATGACCGCGCCGAATCTGCAGCGAGCCCCATAATTTAGTCATTCCGTGTCGGGTGTCAACCCCAGATTCGGGATCAGAGGTTTTCGTGGCCGGCCGTGTTAGCGAAGAGCTCGCGTGAGTTGGTGTTGGAGTACCAGCCCTGGGCGCCGCTGGGTGGCGTTCCCGTGCCGAGCTTTACGCGGTCGGCCTGAGCAGCGGGCGAGGCGAACGGGTTGGCGGGAAACCGGCTCAGGTAGGGGCCGCAGGCGCCGGCCCCGTTGATGGCGCCGGACTTGTCAGTACGGCCGATCAGACGATCGACGAAGTTGTTCGCGTTGTTGTCAGTGCTGCCGTCGTCTTTGATGTTCGGACCGCGGCCGTTGTGGTCCATCGTGTAGCGCGCGATCGCCATTCGGACACTTCTCAGGTCGGCCATCAGGCGGGCACTGCGCGTATCTTCGGAGGCGTCCGAGAATTGCGGAATCACGACCGCCGCTAGGATTCCGAGAATCATGACGACGATGAGTAGTTCAACGAGCGTGAATGCGTTTCGATAACGACGATACACAATAGCGGTTCCCCAAGTCCACGGCCTGCCAGATTCGATATCGCCGATCCAGACTTACTCAAACTGTTTCTTCGTAGCCATATGGCGATAAGAGTTTTCAGCATGTCCGCATTGGATTGCGTGTCATATCAATCGACTGCCCCAGGCACCTGAGGGGGCGACGCACGATCCTCAACCGACTTTTCAATCTTTGTATCGCCTCGGCCTGCGTCGTCAAAGATTCGCGTGTCCCGCCGAGTTTGCCGAGAACTTCACCGTTGATGTGTTGAAATACCAGCCCGCATCGACGACAGGCGGCGCGGCGGTCCCCATACGCACGTTGTCCGCCTTGTCCGGGTCGATGGCGAATGGATTCGAGGGCAGCACGTTGAGATAAGGTCCAAGCTCGCCGGTCGCGGTCAGTTTGCCCGACTTGTCCGTGGTTTGCGTGAGGCGCTTCCGCAGTCCGGCCTGTGTATCTCTCGGCAGGCCGTCGGGACCGATGTTGGGGTTTCGACCTTCGTGCTGAACCGTGTACGTGCGAATCGCGAGCCGAACGTGCCTTAGGTCCGCCTTCAGACCGGCCAGCATGGCGTCTTCCGAGGCGTCCGAGAAATGCGGCAGCGCAACCGCCGCCAGGATTCCGAGAATCACGACGACGATCAGCAGCTCAACCAAGGTAAATGCGTTTCTCGCGACTCGAATCACAACTCTGCTCCAGACCCCACGGTTTGCCATTCGGTATCGGAGATCAAACGGCCGCGAATCTGTCTTGCCTGATCCGCCCGGCTCATTCTCGGACTCGTTGCATGAATCGGGCTAGGCCGAATGCGTCGACGCCGGCGATCTTGTCGGACCTCGGCGCCGTTCGAAACTTCCGTAAACACGCCGGACGGCGTTGAGTCCGTTGTTGTTCGACAATGCCGATCGAATCGAGTCTGGCGATTACCGATCTACACGAGAGCCGTTTGAATCGAATCCTTGAACAGAGACGTTGCGCGTTTTCTTCGCGTTGATTTGTCTTCGGGGTCCGGATTCAGTGACAACGGATTTGGATGTGGGGCAATTAAATGCGAGAGTTCAACTGAAGGGGCTCTGCGCGCCGAGTCGGCTTATCGGCCTGATCATGCGTGGCCGGCTCGACTAGGAAAGTGGATGGGGGGATCAATCATGTTCGATTCGCTGCGGAAGCGCGGCGCTACGTATGCGCTGCCATCAAGACAGACTTCCAGGACGCCCCGAACCGTCCTTTGGATCATCGCTGGGCTCGTTCAGATTCCTGTATCCACCGTTCGGGCCGGCTTCACGGATATCACGAGTTCGGCTGGATTGAGCAGCGTCGACGGTGAGTACGGCGTCGCGTGGGCTGACTACAACAACGACGGCTATCTGGATTTCTACATTACCGGCGCCGATAAGCTGTACCGGAACAACGGCAATGGCACATTTTCGTCGGGACCCTCTGTGTCGGGTGATGACCGGGCTGTCCACTGGGGTGATATCGACAACGACGGCGATCTCGACATCGGTACGACATGGAATCTCTATCTCAGCCGGAATAACGGTAACAGCACGTTCACACTGTTGAGCAACTCGGGCGTTGGAATCACATCGATCAACAACCTCGGGGACTTTGCGTGGATGGACTACAACCTCGACGGCAATCTCGATATGTGGGCCCCGAACGGAAGCAGCCCGTACGCCTACATGTACGCCGGTGACGGTGATGGAACTTTCACGGCGATCAGCGGCAGTTCCATCGGCCTGTCGGCGAGCACCAACGGTGAATCCACTGTGACTGCCGATTTCGACGGCGACGGCGACATGGACATCCTGTATCGCGCGGGCAGCGTCTATCTATTCAGCAATAACGGCGACGGGACGTTTACCAATGTGACGTCGTCAGCCAGCATCAGCCTTTCGGGAAGCAGCGGCGGATACAACGGCACGGCATTCGGTGACTACGACAACG
>JAJDEC010000077.1 GCA_029259995.1 Phycisphaerae bacterium | reverse complement strand
CGATCTTGATCATCTGCCAGGGATTGAGGCGATCCTCGGGGATATCCAGAAATCGCTCATCAAACGTCCCCTGGCGAATGAACATGGCCCGGAAGACGTCGGGATTGTTCAGTCCCGTCTGGAGCAGCGGAAAGGCGCCAGCGGACCAGCAGGTCATAAAGATCTGGGAATCCGCGACGTTGTAGCGCCGCTTCACTTTGTCGACGATGGCGAGGATGGCCTTCTCGTCGCGCAGCTGGAGGGCCATCTGTTTCTCGGGAGAAGGAACAAAGTCGCCCTTGGCCGAAACCAGATCGGGGGCGACGACAATGACGTCCCGATATTCGGAAAAGTTTGCCCATTCCTGCATCTGGAATTCGGCTGTGTCATAAGGCCACGTTCCGTGGCACGCCACGACGAGCGGCCAGTCGCGATCGCGCGAGTAGGTACTCGGCACATAGAGCAGATAGTCCCGATCGGTCTGTTCCTCATGTCGCTGGGACACGGAGGCCTGATCGGGAAGCCGCTGCGTCGGAAGGCAGCCTCCGAACGCCGCCATCGTGGCGAACAGACCGAAAACGAATGAGATTTGATGGATTGGTGTGGCTCGTGGCCGCTTGCCCAGTGTCATATAGGCACGTATACTCAGGTGTTTACCGCCCGACGCAAGCCCATTTGTGTTCGGCAGCCCGCCAGCGAACTCGGGAGAGCCAGCCATGCCCGCCAATCTCGAAGGTATCCACGTACTCGTCGTAGACGACGATCATGACATTCTGACAAGCGTTCGCATGACGTTTGAGAATGCCGGCGCCAAAGTCACGACGGCCAATGACGGAGCCAAGGGCCTGGACGCTGCTCGTAAACTGGAGCCGGATCTCGTGATTCTGGACATGATGATGCCCCGCAAAAGCGGATTCGTCGTCATTGAGAGCCTGAAGCAGAAGTCGAATCCGGGCGACAAGCCGCATGTCATCATGATCACGGCCAACGAGGGCAAGCGGCACGAGGCCTATGCCCGACATCTCGGCGTGGATGACTATGTCAGCAAGCCCTTCGCGACGGAGAAGCTGATCGAAATCTCCGCACGACTGTTCGACCGGGACTACGTCGACCCGGATCGCGCACAAACCTTTCAATAGCATTACTTTAAGACTGGATCACTGAGCCCGGCGGCACACCTTGCGCGGTTTTGTGAATTCCTGTGACGGGACTTGCAGAATCCGCGCCAAGCCCGTATCTTTCCGGGACTTTGATAACGGCGGTTGAGAACGGATGTGTCCGCGATCGGCCGCGTCCAACATGATCCCGAACACTAGAGTCGGTTGTCGTTCGTGTAGGAGTCGGTTTCGGAATGTCGTTGACGGTGGAAAAGAAAAAAGCGTTGGTCACGGATTACGGCCTGCATGAGAAGGACACGGGATCGCCGGAGATTCAGGTCGCCTTGCTCACCAACCGGATTGAGCAGCTCACAGAGCATCTCAAGACGCACAAGAAGGACCATGCATCACGCCGGGGCCTTCTGAAGATGGTCGGAGCGCGCTCCAGCCTGCTCAAGTACCTCACGCGAACGGATCGCGAGCGATATCAGAAAGTCATCGAACGACTCGGTCTGCGAAAGTAGCCGGTCTGTTCGTTCGAATGATCTCAGTATTCTCGCTCACCGTGCCCGCCCTACACACATCTTATGTTTTCTCACCCGACCGCAGTGCGTTAGCGCGGATCGGGTTATCGTATATCCAAAGCCATGTCCGATCGCTCTGTGCATGATGTTGATGTGACGGATTAGTAGGCAAGTAGAAGTCAAAGACGAAATCAGACAGTTGGAGTAATGCAAGCGATGGCAGCACATGTAGTAGAACGGGAAATCGGCGGTCGTACGCTAAAACTGGAAACCGGGAAGATCGCCAAGCAGGCGGCAGGCGCCGTGATGGTGACCTACGGCGAGTCGATCGTCCTTGCGACGGTCGTCACAGCAAACCCACGCGAGGGCATCGATTTTTTCCCGCTCTCCGTGGACTATCGCGAGAAGATGTATGCCGCCGGTAAATTTCCCGGCGGTTTTTTTAAGCGCGAAGCGCGCCCGAGCACCAAGGAAATCCTCACGATGCGAATGACGGATCGACCGATCCGTCCGCTGTTTCCGGAGGGTTATCGCAACGAAGTGCAGATCCAGACGATGGTGTTGTCTTCGGATCAGGAGAACGATCCGGACATTCTGGCCATGATCGGCGCATCAGCGGCGCTGGCCGTCAGCCCGATTCCCTTCCTCGGCCCAACGGGTTCTGCCCGCGTCGGCCGCACGCCGGATGGCGAATTCATCGTCAACCCGACAATGGAACAGCGAGCTGAGAGCGACATCGAAGTCATCGTCGCCGGGCACGGCGAAGCCGTGAACATGATCGAGGCGTCCGGCCTCGAAGTGCCGGAAGACGTGATGGCCGACGCCATCGCCGCCGGTTTCGATGCAGTCCAGCAAGTCGTCGAGATGATCAAGGAACTCGCGGCCAAAGTTGCGCCCGTCAAGCTTGAGTTCGACAACGGCCGCGATCCCTCGCTGGCCGGCAAGGTTCGCGAGCTCTGCGACAAGTACGATCTCAAGGGCGCCCGCTATCAGAAGGACAAGGCGGCGCGTAAGGAAGCCGTCAAGGCCGTCGAAGATCGCGTCATCGCCGAGATGATTCCGGAAGGGAAAGAGAAGGACGTGCCATGGACGCGCGGCCAGGTCTGGGAAGAAGTCCACAAGCTCGAAGAGCACTTCTATCACATGATGGTGATGGAAACGGATCAGCGCCCCGACGGCCGGGCACCGAAGGACATTCGCGAAATCGAAATCGAAGTCGGCTGTCTTCCCCGCGTTCACGGCTCGGCACTGTTCACACGCGGCCAGACGCAGGCCATGGTCGTCATCACGCTCGGCACCAAGCGCGACGAGCAGTTCATCGACGATCTCGTCGAGGAATACAACAAGAAGTTCCTGCTGCACTACAACTTCCCGCCCTTCTGTGTGGGTGAAGCCAAGCGCATCGGCGCCGTCAGCCGTCGCGAAATCGGCCACGGCAATCTCGCCGAACGGGCGTTGCAGGCCGTCATTCCGATGCCCGAGAAATTCCCGTACACGATTCGACTTGTCAGTGAAATCATGGAGTCGAATGGCTCCAGTTCGATGGCGAGTGTCTGCGGCGGCACTTTGGCGCTGATGGATGCGGGCGTTCCGATTCGACATCCGGTCGCGGGCATCAGCATCGGCATGGTTCACGACGAAAAGGGCGGATACAAGCTCATCACGGACATCCTCGGCGAAGAGGATCACTTCGGCGATATGGACTTCAAAGTCGCCGGAACGCAGGTCGGCATCACGGCCATTCAGCTCGACCTGAAGGCGAAGAGCATCACGCCGAAGCAGATCGTCGAGACGCTCGCCCAGGCGAAGGATGCGCGAATGCATATCCTCAAGGAAATGCTGACCAAGATTCGCAAGCCGCGTGAAGAGATCAGCACCTACGCCCCGCGCATGCTCACGATCAAAGTCGATCAGGACAAGATCGGCAAGATCATCGGCCCCGGCGGCAAGGGCATCAAGGGCATCGAGGCGGACACGGGCGCGAAGATCGACATCGATTCGGACGGTACCGTCAGTATCTCCTCGCTGGATGCGAAGGGCGCCCAGGCGGCCTACGACATCGTCGAACAGATCTCCGAAGGCGTAAAGATCGGTCGCGTTTATCACGGCCGCGTCAGCGCAATCAAGGACTTCGGCGCATTCGTCGAAGTGGCGCCGGGGCTCGACGGTCTCTGCCACATCAGCGAATTGTCGGACGACTACGTTCAGAAAGTTACGGACGTGTGCAATGTCGGCGACGAGCTGGATGTCAAAGTCATCATGATCGACGACACGGGCCGAATTAAGCTGTCGCGCAAGGCCGTATTGCTTGAAGAAAAGGGCATCAACCCGGACGACGCCGAAGCCGAGGCCCACGAGCCTGCAGGCGCCGGCGCCGATGGCGGCGAATCACGACCGCCGCGACGCGGCGGTGGCGGCGGTCGAGGCGGCCGCGGCGGAAGCGGCGGCGGTGGTCGCCCTCGAAACGACTAGGCATCCCAACTCGCCTGAGTTGGCGTAGCAAGTGACACAAGGTCGGCGATGCAGCAGCATCGCCGGCCTTTTTTATGGGAAGTTGTAACTTTGGGGCGGGAAGTGGCGATTCCGGCTATCCGGGCGGGGCCGTCCGACCGGTCATCGGCTGACGAATCCAAATGCGATTCCTTCGCGCAGCACTTGCAAATTGCGACGTTTTCAGTGTTAAATAGGGGGGTTGGGAAAAGATTGCAACGGAATCGGCGACTCTGTGTCGTCGGGCGGCGGGCTGTTCAGACCTTGTCGTCGTTCCGTTCTAAGGTCACTCGTGACTATTTTGAGAGGATTGAAGTCATGCGAAAGT
>JAJDEC010000076.1 GCA_029259995.1 Phycisphaerae bacterium | reverse complement strand
GCCTTAGATTCTTTGTTTAGCCGCCAATCGACAGATCGGCGTTGACCCGGCGATTCGATATTGTTCGTTGACGCTCGTTCAGTTGCGAAATCATTTTAAACCTCGCGAACTCAATCAGCCGTCTAGGCGATTTTGTTCAATCGCCTCATACACCTCGGCCGCATTGTAGCTCGACCGAACGAATGGGCCAGACGCGACGGCGCGGAATCCGAGTTCTCGCGCTTCTTCTGCGATTTCATCAAATTCCGTGGGATGCAGATATCTTTCCACAGGCGCGTGCGCCGGTGAAGGTCGCAGATATTGTCCGACTGTGAGAATGTCCACGTCTGCGCCGCGGAGATCGACGAGGGCCTCGTGCAATTCTTCGCGCGTTTCACCCAGGCCGACCATCAGGCCGCTCTTTGTGAAAACTTCGGGCTGGAACTCTTTCGCTTTGCGCAGCACGTCGAGGCTTCTGTCGTATCTCGCGGCAGGGCGGATCGCCTTGCTGAGTCGTCGAACCGTTTCCTGGTTGTGATTGTATATGTCGGGGCCCGCGTCGCTGAGAGCGCGAATGCACTCGTCGCGACCGTGAAAATCGGCCGGCAGCACTTCGATCGCGCAATCGGGCGACGATTCACGAATCAACTGGACGCAACGGGCGAAATGGCCGGCGCCCTCGTCCGGCAGATCGTCTCGCGCGACGGCAGTGATCACAACATGTTTCAGGCCGAGTTCGGCCGTCGCCGTGGCGAGCCGTTCAGGCTCGTCCACTTCGACAGGATTCGGCTTTGCCGTCTTGACGGCGCAGAATCCACAGCGGCGCGTACAGATATCGCCGAGAATCATGAATGTCGCGTGACGATGCGACCAGCACTCGGAGAGATTCGGGCAGCGGGCTTCTTCGCAGACCGTGGCGACACCGCTGCGTGCGACGATTTCGCGCGTTTGCAGCAGGACGTCCCCGGCGGGCAACGGGCGTTTGAGCCAGGGCGGCAAACGTCGGCCGGGAGCAGGTGCAGATTCCAGGATCGTCAATTCCATAGGGTACTGTTCTCGCTTCAACCATCTTTCAAACGGCTGACGGGCTTCCCGCTGTGGCGTTCGCTCGCGCCGCGTAAGTCCAGTCGAATCCCGATCGAAAAATGCCGCTGTCGGCGGCATCGAGATCGCGGGATTGTCGTCCTACAATTCTAGTGATTATAACCAGTTTACGTCGCTTCGCGTATGTCGTAGGCTTGAGCCGTGAACGGGGATGACGAAAGGGGAGTTCGACCATGATTTCGCTCAAACGAATCCTGTATCCGACGGATTTCTCCGAATTCTCGTTGCATGCCCTCGCCTATGCCCGATCGTTCGCGGAGTCCTACGATGCCGAACTGCACGTGTTACACGTCGTGGACGAGGCGTCGCTTTATTGGATGGCCATGGGCCCGAACAGCCTGCCGATCGGTCCCTGTACCGAAGAACTGATTCAGGTTGCCCAGAAAGAGATGTCGGACTTCGTCTCCGAGCATCTGGCCGAGAACAAGAATGTGAAGTCAGAAGTCGTCCTCGGCCGGCCATTCAGCGAGATCATCCGATACGCACGGGAATCCAACATCGAGTTGATCGTGCTTTGCACGCACGGACGCAGCGGCCTTCAGCACGCCCTGTTGGGTTCTGTGACGGAAAAAGTTGTTCGCAAGGCCCCATGCCCAGTCCTCACGGTCCGTCATCCCGGTCACGATTTTGTCATGCCATAGATTCCGGGGCGAGGGGAATATAGCAAGCATGAGCGAGTCGTTGGTTTACAGAATCTTCAGGGACCCAACCCGGTCGACTTTGTGGGCGATCCTGATCGCCGTCGCGGTTACCGTTTGTATGGGGTGTTTTCGTTCTGAGCCGGAAGCTGAGGCCGGCCCGTCCGGCAATCAGCGAATGGATCATGCACTGTGGGATTCATTGCTTCAATCGCATGTGAATTCGCGCGGCAGGGTTGACTATGCAAAAATGCGCCAGGACGCGCGCCTGCCGCAGTACTTGGAATTGCTCAAGACGACGAACGCCGCGCGTCTGGCGAATGCGGACGAGCAACTGGCATTCTGGATCAACGCTTACAATGCGTTGACGATCCGCGCCGTGATCGACACGCTTCCCGCGGATCAGGGCAAATGGCCCGACTACAAAATCATCGATCAGAAAATCGACGGCAAGAGCATCTGGAAGGGCCGATCCTTCGATGTTGGCGGGGAGCGCCGCACGCTGGACGAGATTGAACACGAGATCATCCGCAAACGCGATGGCCTGCGAGATCCGCGTATTCACGTCGCCTTGGTTTGCGCGGCCCGCGGCTGCCCGAACCTCTGGAATCACGCATACACGGGCGACAAAGTGCGGGACCAGCTGGCCGACGCGATGCGACGGTTTGTCAATGATTCCGACCAGATTAAATGGAATGGCGCGAAAAAGACGCTGACGGCCAGCAAGATTCTGGAATGGTACGGCGGGGATTTCGCCAGCGAAGCGTTTTTACCCCATTCCGAGAGCATCGGACAGTTCCTCGCCGACTACGCCAACGACAAATCGATGGCAGCGGCGTTGCGGGCGTTCAAGGGGAAGATTCAATATATCGAATATGATTGGCGCCTGAACCTCAAGGCGTAATCCATTGCGAGCAGCGTGAATTGTGGCCGACGCAGTGAGGTTCCGCTGGCGCAGAATCGGGTCAGACAATGGTCGTGCTTGAGTCGATCTGCATCGTTGCGTATTTCAGCGCCGTTCTGTTCGTCATTGCTTACGGACTGCACATGCACGTTCTGACGTGGCTGTTCGCACGCCGTTGGCGCGAGCAGGCACAGCTGCAGCGATGTCGAATCGACTGGTATCGCGAGGATCGTCCCGAGTCCGCGTGGCCAATCGTCACGACGCAGATTCCACTCTTCAACGAAACAAATGTCGCGCGGCGCGTCATCGAGGCCGTTGCAAAAATGGACTATCCCGCCGGCCGTCACGAAATCCAGGTGCTGGATGACAGCACGGATGAGACGCGGCAGATCGTCGACGACGTCGTGGCGCAGTTGCAGTCGCTGGGCAATGACATTTTTGTCGTACGCCGCGAGGATCGCAGGGGGTTCAAGGCCGGGGCTCTCGCCCACGGCCTGACGGTAGCCAGCGGCCAGGTCATCGCCATCTTCGACGCGGATTTCGTTCCGCCGCGAGACTACCTGCGATGCGCCGTACCACTTCTTATGGACGAACCGAACAACGCGTGCGTGCAGGGCCGCTGGTCGCATCTGAACGAGAATGCGTCGTGGCTCACGCGGGCCCAATCGCTCGCCATCGACGGCCATTTCGCCGCCGAACAGGGCGGTCGATCCTTCAACGGTCTGTTCATGAATTTCAACGGCACGGCCGGCATCTGGCGGCGAACGGCGATCACGGATCCGGCTGTCGGCGGCTGGACGGCGGACACGCTAACGGAGGATCTCGATCTTTCCTATCGGGCGCAGCTCGCCGGCTGGCGGATCGAATACTCGATGTTGCTGCCTTGTCCGTCCGAGCTGCCGTCGACGATTCCCGCGCTCAAGTTGCAGCAGCATCGCTGGGCCAAGGGCACGATGCAGACGGCGAGAAAGCTGTTGCCGCGGATCTGGCGCAGCCCCTTCGGCTGGCGGATCAAGCTCGCCGCGACGATGCATCTGACGGGTTACCTCATCTCCGTCGCCATGTTGCTTGTAGGGCTGCTCACGCTGCCGATGTATCACATCAATCCGTGGCCGGCCATGGGATGGGGCGCAATCGCACTGGCTGCGATGATCTACGTCAGCCTGCTCGGACCGATCTTCGCGCATGCGTATTCGCGACGCGTGCTCCGTGGATCCTGGCACGGTCTCCATTCGAACCCGTCGTTGATCCTGATCGGCATCGGCATGTGTCTGAGTACGAGTCTTGCCTGTCTGTCGGGGCTCGTGCGGCGGGGCGGCGAATTCAAGCGGACACCGAAGTCCGGAGGGTTCAGTTCGCCTCGATTGCAGTACGCGATTCGATCGTCGCCCGTCTGGCTCGCCGAACTCGCGGCCGCGGGGTACTGTGCGTACTCATTGATCAGCACGGAATTCGGCGGAAAGAGTCTGCACGGCGTGTTCGTCGCACTGTTCGTCGTGGGATTCCTGATCGTCGGCGCGTTGTCCAGTCCGTTTGCAAATCGGCGGGGCAGGACGTCAAGACACGCTGCGGAACCGTCGCGATCGATCGATATCGCGCCGGTAACGAAATGAAGCCATGAACAGCGATCAGAAACCGAGATCGAATCACACGAATGGGATTGTCATCGTCGGTGCGTTGCTACTCGGGATATTCGCCCTTGGCGCTGTCTGGATTGGCGACATTTACGTGCCCGCCCGTGAAATCTTCGGCGTACGGGCTTATCCGATCGTCGCCTGGCAGTTGTTGTATGTCGTCGGATTCCTGGGTTACGCGCTCCTGCTTTACGCGTTTTCTCGACGCCCGCCGCGCACGCGATCGATCATCATTGGCGCAATCCTGTTGCGATCCGTGCTTATCTTCTGTCCGCCGAACAGCGATTGCAATCGCTACATCTGGGAAGGGCGCATTCAGAACGAGGGATACAGCCCGTATCTTCTCGCGCCGGATCAGGCGCCGGATTCGCTGAAAGACGACATTCACGCGGGCATCAATCATCCGCATTATCCGACGATCTATCCGCCATTGTCACAACTTGCGTTTCGCGCCATGGCGGCGGCGAACTACAGCGTCAAGACGCCGCAGGTTGTGCATACGCTGCTCGATGTCTGCGTTGTGTTCCTGATCGCGGCGCTTCTGCGACGGCTCCGTCAGCCCGACTGGCATCTCGCCGTCTATGCGCTGTGTCCGATGGTGCTCGCATCGTTCGCGCACGCGGGGCATAACGATCCAATGATCCTGCTGGGAATCCTGGGATTCGTCTGGTTTGGTCACGACAAGCGATGGATCGCCGCCGGCGTGGTGCTCGGACTGGCCGTCCTTGCCAAGACGACGCCGGCAATCCTGTTGGCGCTGCTGCTGCGTCGATCATGGAAGGGACTGGCGGCGGCCCTGATTACGATTGGGCTGGGATATCTGCTCTACCTGAGCGCCGGTAACAACCTTTTCGATGTTCTGCGGAAGTTTCCGAATGACGGACCGTTCAATAATCCGTTTGATGTCGTGCGATTGGCGTGGAACGATCTCGGCCTGCCGCGCGTCGTCCTCTCGACGCGGAATCACATCGCGGCCGTCGTGCTCGTGTTGATTGCGATTCGATTCGCGCTGAAGCCGCGAGATCTCCTGAACGACGCGCGCTGGTTACTCGTGCTGACCGTCCTGCTGCTGCCGATCAGTCACTTCTGGTATCTGACGTGGCCGTTTGCACTCGTCGTGCTTCAATTCAGGGGGCGATGGGCGTGGGTTGTGCTGACGGGAACGATCGTGCTGTACTGGTACGCCGACTTCGCGGGGCTGGCGGGGCTGCCGTGGATGCTGCCCAGTTGGGCCGTCGCCATCATCTGGCTGCCGTTCTTCGTCGTCTGGGCTGTGGAATGGAGGAAGTGCGTCGCGTCGTGCGAGATCAGGAGACCGCCGATGCCCGCTCCGTCAGAACCGTGACCTGGTTGTTGAGCACCTGGGCGAAGCCGCCGGCGATCTCGACGTTCTTTTGTCCGCCGCCAGCGAGATCGATGCGAAGATTGCCCTCGCCGAGCTCACAGACCATCGGGGCGCGATGATCGAGAATACCCACAAGCCCGTCGTGGGCCGGGATGATGACCTGCGTGGCCTGCTCCTCGAGCACCTGCTTTTCGGGCGTGATGACTGTACATTTGATTGCGGAATTCGTCGCCATAGGGAGTTTTTTAGCCGCCAAGCCCGGGCGGGTCAAGCGTCACACAGGCCTCGCCGCAATCCCGAAGGGCGGGGCCTTCCCGCCTGCATTGAATCAAAATATCGATATGCGGGGCTCCATGCGCGATGTCGTCCGAATGGCCGGCGGAACGTCGACCGACGCGGACGGCGAATTCCGCGAGGCCCGCCTGATTATGAGACGCGCCGATCCGGACGCGTCAAACGCCGGATCGCCGCCGGACCGATGTAGGACGCGGAAAAATCCGGCATCCCAGGTCGCGCAAGGGCCGAAATTCCAGTAGCATGCCGCGTTTCAACGAATCCAATCATCGAACCGACCGGCCCATGACAGCGCCGGGAAGCGAAAGGTCATCGATGCTGAAAGTCATCTGCATCTGCGGGGCTCGGCCCAATTTCATGAAGATCGCGCCCTTGATGGACGCGTTCAGTCGCTCGTCCAAAATCGACGCGCTGCTCGTCCACACGGGCCAGCATTACGACGAGCGGATGAGCGATCTGTTCTTCCGGGAATTGGGCATTCCCGAACCGGATATCAATCTCGAAGTCGGCTCCGCGAGCCACGCTGTTCAGACGGCCGAGATTATGAAGCGATTCGAGCCTGTCGTGCTCGAGCACAAACCTGACTGGGTGATCGTCGTCGGCGACGTCAACAGCACGATTGCCTGCGCGATGGTCGCGAGCAAACTCGGTGTGAAAGTCGCACACGTCGAAGCGGGGCTTCGCAGCTTTGATCGCAGTATGCCCGAGGAAGTCAATCGCGTGCTGACGGATTCGATCAGCGACCTGCTGCTCGTCAGTGAACCGAGCGGTATCGAGAATCTGAAGAACGAAGGCGTTGCCGATGACAAAGTGCATTTCGTCGGCAACGTGATGATCGATACGCTGCTGAAGAATCGCGAGAAAGCCAAATCATCAACAGTGCTCGACGATCTCGGCGTGTCTCCCGGCAAATACGCCGTGATCACGCTGCATCGCCCCAGCAACGTGGACGATGTCACGAATCTCTCCGGCATCTTCGATGCGTTCGAGGAAATCGCGAAGGACCTGTCGCTCGTCTTTCCGATGCATCCGCGTACGCGAAAGAACATCGAGAAGCTGGGCCTCAAGGGCCGCGTCGATGCGCTGTCGGCGCTGATGACGCCGGAGCCGTTGGGCTATCTCGACTTCCTGAAGCTGACAAGCGAGGCGGCGCTCGTCCTGACGGATTCCGGCGGTATCCAGGAAGAGACGACGATTCTCCGCGTACCGTGCCTGACGCTGCGGGAGAATACCGAGCGGCCTGTCACGATTACCGAAGGCACGAATCGCCTCGTGAATCCGACGCGCGATTCGATCCTGACGGCCTATCGCGAACAGATGGCGCGGGGGAAGGGCGATTCGAGCACGCCGAAGTATTGGGACGGGAATGCGGCGGAACGGATTTGCGCCGTGTTTGAGTCGTTGGCATGAGATCCCCCGTAGGGTGGGCCGTGCCCACCATTCATCGGAACATCGATTCATGCCCTTGGTGGGCACGGCCCACCCTACGATTCAGAAAAGTGTGTAGATAAACGGCGCCGCCGCGCCGCCGGTCGACATGCTGATGACGATCAGTGCGATGAGCAACGCCATGCATCCGAGGATCGGAAGCAACCACCACTTCTTGTTGTGCTTGAGAAAGTCCCAGAGTTCCGCCATGAAGCTGATGCGATCGTCGGCGGCAGCCTTCTCGAATTCGTTGGCGGCGTTGGGTTGTTTGTCTGCGTCAGTCATGGTCTTGCGTCGGCTGGTTGTTTCGGTCCGCACAGCGGACCCTACAAGATTCTACAAATCCTTTGGGCATCACTGTAGGGTGGGCACGGCCCACCCTACGACTTACGTCCGCACTTTACTCAATTCGGCAGAATCTGCTCAAAACTGGCGGAAATACCGTTTTGCGTCGGCCGGCGTCGTGCGTTCGATCCAATAAGTCTCCGCGTCGCGATCGAGTTTCCGATGCATCGAATCGCGGCCGATCAGCTTGAAAATCAATGCGATCGGCGTGATGACGAGATAGTAAAGCAGGATCAGCAGCGTGTGTGAGACGACGTATCCGATCGGCAGGGCGATGATCGACATGCCGACGAACAGCGGCTTCAGAAGCTTCGGCGCCGCGACTCCCAGGAGCCCGCAGAGGACGCCCAGCGTCGCCAGCACGATTGCCACGTTCGCGCTCGCGCTCTCGGGGACAAGCGCAAACGCAAGCACGCGAAAGTACGACATCACGCCCAGCAGCGGAAACGCCGCAAGGCAGATGAAGCCGAATGCTCGAAGCGTTCGGGCCGGTGGGGTCCAATCAATCTTCACCATCGACATACGTAATTCCAACCATCCAACCGCGGTTGCAATGCTCCCCCTCAAAGGGGAGCATGCCGGGCCCTGAGCAACGATACAATAATCAGTACACCAAACACTCATTCGGCGTCCACATGCTTGCCTTTAAGGGCAAGCATGGCACCCTGCGCTTTCGTCAATCCAATTCAAACTGCGCCAGGTATTCATCCACTTCATGCTCCCGCGCCTCGGGTTGCTCTTCCTTGTAGAGCACCAAGTCTCCCACAACCAGCACATCCATATTCGTCGCCATAAAACAGCGATAAGCATCCTCGGGCGTGCAGACGATCGGTTCGCTGCGCACGTTAAAGCTCGTATTGATAATCACCGGGCAGCCCGTGCGCCGCTTGAATTCCGACATCACGGCGTGCATCCGCGGATGACGGACTGGATCGACCGTCTGCACGCGTGCGGAATAGTCCACATGCGTAATCGCCGGAACGCTCGATCGAATCTGCTTCAGCTTGTCCAGACCGACGGCGTTGCCGTTTTCTGAACCCACGCGCTGCGACGCGTGAACCGGCGCGACGAGCAGCATGTAGGGACTGTCCTCGTTGTCCCGCATCTCGAAGTATTCGGAAACATCCTCGCGCAGCACGCAGGGTGCAAAGGGCCGGAACGACTCGCGAAATTTGATCTTCAGATTCATGACCGACTGCATGCGCGGTGAACGCGCATCGCCGATGATGGATCGCGAGCCCAGCGCCCGCGGTCCGAACTCCATGCGCCCCTGCATGTGGCCGACGACTTTCTCGTTTTCCAGCGCTTCTGCGATCGCGGACACGACGCCGGCTTCGGATTCAAACGTGCGGTATTTCGCACCGACGCGATCGAGCGCGCTGCGTGCCGCGTCGCCGTCGAAGTTGGGCCCCAACAACGAGCCGAACTGCATATCGTGGCCCGTCGCCTTGCGGGGTTTGTCCAGCAGTTGATGCCAGACGAACAGTGCCGCGCCGAGCGCGCCGCCGGCATCGCCGGCCGCGGGTTGAATCCAGATGTTCTCGAAGGGTCCTTCGCGAAGGATTCGTCCATTGCCGACGCAGTTGAGCGCGACGCCGCCTGCGAGGCAGAGATTCTTCATGCCCGTCAGCGTTTGCACATGCCGGGCCGATCGGAGCATCGCCTCTTCCGTCACGAATTGAATCGATGCCGCCAGATCCATGTCGCGCTGCGTCAACTGCGATTCGGGCTTGCGCGCCGGGGCGCCGAAGAGTTCGTCGAATGCCGGGCTCGTCATCGTGAAGCCCTGGCAATAGTTGAAATATCGCATGTCCATGCGAAGCGAGCCGTCGGGCTTCAGGTCGATCAACTTCTCGAGAATGAGATCGGCGAATCTCGATTCGCCGTAGGGTGCGAGTCCCATCAGCTTGTATTCGCCGGAATTGACGCGGAACCCGCAGTAATATGTGAATGCTGAGTAGAGCAGACCCAGCGAATGGGGAAAGTGCATCTCGTGCGTCACGTCGATTCGATTGCCGCGGCCGACGCCCAGGCTGGCCGTCGCCCATTCGCCGACACCGTCCAGCGTGAGGATCGCGGCCTCATCGAACGGCGATGGAAAAAACGCGCTGGCTGCGTGCGATTCGTGATGCTCGGGGAAGATGTATCGACCTTTGTATTCGCGATTGAGGCCGGCATCCATTTCGCGCGGCAGGAACAGTTTTTCGCTGAGCCACAGCGGCATCGCCGTCAGGAAGCTCTTCAGGCCCTGCGGCGCGTAGGCGCAATAGGTCTCCAGCAGGCGTTCGAACTTCAGCAGCGGCTTGTCATAGAAGGCGACGTGATCGAGCTGAGCCGGCGTGATTCCGCCGGTTTCGAGGCAATAGTCAATCGCATGTTTCGGAAATCGATAGTCGTGCTTCTTGCGCGTGAAACGCTCTTCCTGCGCAGCGGCCACGAGCCGGCCGTCCTGGACGAGACAAGCGGCGCTGTCGTGATAGAAGGCTGAGATGCCGAGGATGTTCATGCGCAGTGCGTCCGTCGCAGTGGGCCGGCAGCGACTTTGTGTCGGTCATTGTAGAGGGATATTCAGATCAAACATAGTTGCATGCCGATTCGCGGCGTTATTCGTCGGCGGCTGCAGCAGGGGTGAAAAAAAGGTTCATCACGGAGTTCCGGGAGAACGATGGGTGACGAATGCGAGTCGACAATCGTCGATAGAAATCATCCTGGAGGGATCAAGTGAGAATAGCTCCCCGTTTCCAACGGGGGGATTTGGATTCCCTGTCCGGCCCCCGTCCTATTGGGACAGGCTGACTGCGTCATGCGGCGTCGCGCCGTCCCTACGGGACGGCAAGATCATTGGGCGTACATTGCACTCCCGCCCTTAGAAAGGGCGGGCTATTTTCATTGCCTCCCTGTCGGGACGCAGCCCGGCCGCCTGCTCGACGCCACTCACATGCGTGACGAACCAAGAAAAGAGCCGGCCGTCGATTTGGTTCGCCCGACGGCCGGTTCTCAATATCTCGTGTCGCAAGGAATGCGAATTGCGCTTACTTCGTGCTGATCAGCACCTGAATCGAATCCGATTTGTCGCCCGCGACGGTAAAGACCATCATGTAGTCCATGCCGGGCTTGAGCGTCACGCCGTTGCAGGGCTGCTTCTCGAAATTCATGCATTTCATGTTGCTGGGCAGGGCGCCGAGGTTGTAGACCGTGCCCGGCTTCATCAACTGGTTGGAATCCTGCGTCGCCGGATAGATCGTGAATTCTGGCTGATGCGAGTAATCTGCCTCAAATGCCTGATGGATCTGCATATTCGTACTGGTGATTCGGCCGAACTTCGCAGGATCGTCAAAGTCAAACTTGAACGACGGCGACGTGCTGCACGTCCCCTTCACTTTGAACTTCGCGTAGCCCATCGCGCCCTTTTTGAGCTTGTTCTGTTCGGCTGGCATTCCGTCAACGTAGACGATCAGCCGGCTGTCCTTCCGCATGATGTTCTTGCCGACGCTCAACATCGAACCGGCACTGCATCCCGTACCCACGCCGACGAATCCGATCGTCAGAATCGCCATCCCAATCATTCGCTTTGTCATGACCGCTCCCTAATATCCTACAGGAACATCCCTATTGTTTGACGCACATCGCGGATGCGCGTCCCGTACCCGCAGCCCTGCACTGCCCGGTCTGTAGCGGAATGAGTGTACCCGGCGCGAATCGACGTGCAAGACGCCCGCGGGGCACCATCACGAACGTGGGGCGGCGCGTCTGAAATTGCCTGCGTTTGTTGCGAATTTGCAGGTCGCGTAGAATTCCGCATGCGGCAACGATGTCCCGCGTCGTAGACTCGATGCCCGCGCCGGCGTGCGAAGTGTCGTCCAGATCGCATCGTCTGTGCACATCGGAGGATCAGGTGTTCGGCAGCATACGACAACTATTCTCCAGGAAAACGGGCGATCGACAGCGCTCTCATTATCTCGAACTCCTGCGCGGATCGGGCATTGAAATCGGCGCACTTCAGAATCCGGTCGATGCTCCGCATGTCGATGTCAAATACGTGGATCGACTCCCCCTGGCGGCGCTCTTCGAACAATATCCCGAGCTTCGGGGGCAGCGGATCGTCGCCCCGGACATTCTCGACAATGCCGAGGACTTGAAAGCCGTGCCGGCGGAATCTCAGGATTTCGTGATCGCGAATCACGTGATCGAACACATGGCCAATCCGATCAAAGCGCTGATTTCCTGGTCAAACGCCCTGAAAGTCGGCGGCCGGCTATTCCTCGCCGTTCCGGACAAGCGCTTCACGTTCGACAAGGAGCGGCCCTACACGGCGCTGTCGCACTTATTCGAGGACTACGCGCATCCGAGCCGCGATCGCGACTATGCCCATTTTCAGGAATTCGCCCGTGAAGTCAGCTGCAAGACATTCAACGCGCGCCCCGTTGAAGAATCCGACGCCTATGCGCGCGAACTCTGGGAGCAGGACTACAGTATTCACTACCATGTCTGGGACGACGCCCGATTCCGTGAATTTCTTGACGCGTTGAGCGATCGAGTCGACGCGTGGAAAATGGTCACGATCGACGAAATGCCGACGACGGGCAACGAGTTCATCGTCGTGCTTGAGAAACGCGAATCTGTCTGATCCGTTCGTATGCGAATGCGCACAGACGCCGTGCTCCTGTCATCGCCGATACGCGGCCGTTTCCCGACGTTGAGATGCGAATCGACTGCCCATAAACTGCCATCAGGAAAACTCCAACGCGCGATCTCGGCAAGTGTGACCGGTCAGCGCATTGCAAGGATGTCACATGAAAGTACTCGTCACTGGCGGTTGCGGATACATCGGCAGCCATACGGTCAGGGCCCTGACAGCGGCGGGGCATCACGTTGTCGTCTTGGACAGCCTCGTCACGGGCCATCGCGTCGCGCTGGACGAACGCGTTCCGCTGATTGTCGGCGATCTCTGTGATCCGAAGCTGCTTGACGACCTATTCGCCTCGGAAAAATTTGACGCCGTCGTGCATTTTGCCGCATTCATCGAAGTCGGCGAATCCGTTACGAACCCGCTCAAGTTCTACGACAACAACGTCTCCAATACGATCAATCTTCTGCGCGCAATGCAGACGCACGGCGTGCTGAAAATGGTCTTCAGCTCGACGTGCGCCGTCTTCGGCACGCCCGACACGATGCCGCTCGTCGAGACGCTTCCGTGCAATCCTGCAAGTCCATACGCGCGGGCCAAATACGCCGTCGAGTGGGCGCTGGAGGATTCATCAACGGCCTGGAATCTCGGCTACACGGCGCTGCGGTATTTCAACGCATCCGGCGCTGCCTCCGACGGAACCATCGGCGAGGACCACGATCCCGAATCGCACTTGATTCCGATCGTGCTCCAGGTCGCGCTGGGACAACGCGAGCACGTCAAGATTTTCGGCACGGATTACGACACGCCCGACGGTACCTGTCTTCGCGACTACATCCACGTCGAGGACCTCGCGGCGGCACACGTTGCGGCGCTGGAGGCGCTCGAGCCCGGTGACAAGCGTGTCTATAACACGGGCACGGGGCATGGCGCCAGTGTTCGCGAAATCATCGACATTTCTCGATCCGTCACGGGGCATCCGATTCCTGCGATCGAGGCGCCTCGGCGGCCCGGCGATGTGCCGAAGCTGTACGCGGATTCGAGCAAGATTCAGCGAGAACTGGGCTGGTCCCCGGAATACACGGATCTGCGCGAGATCATCGCGAGCGCATGGCGCTGGCACGAGTCGCATCCAACGGGCTACAACGACAAGCGAAAGTGATTCCGGCGGGTGGTTCTCACGGCCGCCTGTTTTCTTGGATAGACTCTGATCCAACTGGCGTGACGGCGGCGCCGACTGACGAAGCTGACGGGAATCCACGCTGGCATGGTTTACAACGCTGATCCGGAGGATGCTGATTTCTCAGCGCACTTCGGATGTCGGGTTCATTCGATGACGAATGCGCGACGCCTCGTGGAGAATTCAATTGACTGCCGGATACCGTCGTATCTAGAATGTTGGGAACGGTGACAGGAGTGCCTTTCTTGCAGCGAAGCAACGTTGAAATTCTAGCCAGATTCGTTTGTCGGCAGCGTCGCTCTCGGCGCACTTCGCTGCTTCCCCGTGGCCTGAAAGTCTCCGTCGGTGTTTCCGACTTCATGTCCAAGATTTTCAACGAATGAGGTTGCGAAACGGCTTCCGGCGACGTTAGCGGTCCAGTCCGTTTTCGCGCATTGCGGGCGCTGAATCGAAGCCGATTTCGATCCGATCTACTCAATTAAAATCAAAACGTCTTGTGCCGAGATTTCAGATTGCGCGAATTGAATTCCGGCAACGCGGTGGTCCGCAGCGCGGATGGCACGAGACAATCTCGCGGCGCCTGGCTTTGATTCAGCCCGCAGCGCTTGAAAATCCTGGAATCGGAGAAAGTCCTATGTCCGTCAATGTTGCGGAACACGCAAAAATCAACCCGAAAGAAGTGCTCGACGAGCTGAAGAAGCATATTCTCGTCGATGGCTTTCAAGTGGTGGTCGACCTCGAACGCAGTCGCGGTAATCGCATGTACGATGCGAACAGCGATCGCGAAATACTCGACATGTACAGTTTTTACGCGTCGATGCCTGTCGGATTCAATCATCCGTATTTTGAGAACCACGAGGTTCGCGAAGACCTTGCCAATGCGGCGATGCACAAGATCGCCAATTCGGATGTCTATTCCGTTCAGATGGCCCGGTTCGTCAAGACGTTTGATCGTGTCATGGGCGTGCCCGAGTTGTCGCGATACTTTTTCATCGAAGGCGGCGGCGCTGCCGTCGAGAACGCCCTCAAGGCCGCGATGGACTGGAAAGTGCGCAAGAATCTCGCGGCCGGGCGTGGCGAGATTGGTACCGAAGTCCTTCACTTCAAGAATAGTTTTCACGGCCGAACGGGCTACACGATGTCGATGACAAATACCGATCCGATCAAGGTTCAGTATTTCGCCAAATTCGACTGGCCGCGCGTGATCAATCCGCGGTTGAATTTCGCCCTGGCGGAACCCAAACGCACGGAGAAAGTGGTCGAGGCGGAGAAACAGGCCGAGGCCGAAATCATGCAGGCGATCAAGGATCGTCCGCATCGCATCTGCGCGATGATCATCGAACCGATTCAGGGCGAGGGCGGCGATCGTCACTTCCGCACGGAGTGGTTCCAGAAGATGCGTCAGATCTGCGACGAAAACGAAATGCTGCTGATCTACGACGAAGTGCAGTGCGGCATGGGCGTTACGGGCAAGAACTGGGCATTCCAGCATCACGGCGTGCTGCCCGATCTGCTCTGTTTCGGCAAGAAGTCGCAGGTCTGCGGCGTCATGGCGGGCAAGCGACTGGATGAGGTGAAGGACAATGTCTTCCGCATGCCGAGTCGCATCAACAGCACCTGGGGCGGAAACTTCACGGACATGGTTCGTTCGACCCATTTCCTGAACATCATCGAACAAGAGGATCTCGTCGAGAACGCGCGAACGACGGGCGATTACTTCCAGCAACAACTCCGGAAACTCCACGATGAGGAGCCGATGATCGAAGCCGTGCGCGGCAAAGGTCTGCTTCTCGCCTTCTCCCTGAAGGACAAGGCGTTTCGCGATGAATTCTGGAAGGGCTGCTTCGAAGTCGGCCTGCTGGTCGTTCGCTGCGGCGAGCGCTCGATTCGCTTCCGCCCCGTGCTCGACACGAAGCCGGAAGTCGTGGACGAAGTCATGCGACTCATGCGCGAACAGATCCGACGAATCAAGGCGGGTTAGGAGGGGAGACCGCCAGCTTTAATCTGTTTAGGGACAGGTTAGGGGTTGGGCCAGCGGCGCCAGACGCCGCTGGCTCTTTTTTTTGGTTCATCACGGAATTCCGGGGAACGCGACGTGAACGTAGGGGAATGCGACTTGAGCGCAGGGAAACGCGACTTGAGCGTGGGGGAATGCGACTTGAACAAACTCACCGCCGCACGCTGAAAGCGTGCAATAACTGAGCCCAGGGCAAGTGCAGCCCGCGAAGCGGGCAATCGCAGCCCTGGGTTGCGGATCAAACCATGAGCCAAGCACTGAAAGTGCGTCATAGACTTGGCGCTGTCACGAGGTCTGCAGCCCACATGACGCATCGCATGCATGAATTCACTTCCCGGAATTCCGCGATGAACCTTTTCTTATGCGCAGACTTCCGGCGTCGGAGGCCATGGAGATGCCCGACGTCGGCCGGGTAGCCCACCGCTTCAGTCGCGCGATCGCAACGTCGCGCTCCCATCCTTGAAAGGATGGGCCAACCGTCGATATTCGACTAACATCCCGTCAATTGATCGACGACGCACCCATGCCCCAATCTTCCGAGAACAAACTCCTCGCCCGCGCGATCATCGCATCGCAGTTCGCGCCGCCGTTCATGTTTTCCGGCGTTGCGATCGCCTTGCCCACAATGGGGACCGAACTCAACGCCGGGGGGACGGCGCTCAGCCTCGTCGAAACGCTCTTTCTCGCGGGCAGCCTTGCCTTCCTTCTGCCGAGCGGAAGACTCGCCGATGCCGGCGACAAGCGAACGCTTTACAAATTCGGCCTGCTCGGGTTTGCGATCTCGTCTCTGCTGATCGCTTCAGTATCGTCCATGCCCGTCATCCACGTCCTCAGGTTTCTTCAGGGAATGACTTCCGCTGTCTTTGTTGCGACGGGCCCCGCGATCCTCGCCGACATCGTGCCGGCAAATCGTCGAGGCCGTGCATTCGGAAGCTCGCTGGGCTCGATCTACGCCGGGCTGACGCTCGGTCCAATCGTCGCCGGATGGCTCGTCGAGCATTTCACCTGGCGCGGCGTCTTTTACTTCGGAGCTCTGACGCTGTTGGCCGGCTACTTCCTGATTCGTCGGATGATGCCGTCGACGCGCAACGTGCCGTTTCGCGTGCTGCATTGGCCGAGCGTGGGCCTCGTCGTCGCGGCCGTATTGTCGCTCGTCTTCGGGAGCACGCTGGTCAGGAACGGTTCAATCGGCTTTGTGCTGATTGGTTGCGGCGGTCTGTTGGCCGGCCTGTTCGTCTTGCTGCAAAAGCGCCTTGCGCGACCGCTGCTGAATGTGTCGGCCGTGATGGCGAATCACGTGCTGCGAAATGCACTGTTCATCCAGATGCTCGTCTACATGCAGGCGATGACGGCGATGTTTCTGTTGAGTCTTTACCTGCAGGTGTCGCTCGGCGTCCCGGCCGATCGAACGGGGCCGGTACTTGCGATCGGTTCCGTCATCATGGCGCTGCTCGCGCCCTTTTCCGGGCGTTTGGCCGATCGATTCCGGCCGAATCTCCTGTCCGCCGCCGGCGTGGCGTCGATTCTCGTGACGGGACTGATGGCGACAACGCTGGACGAAGGGACGAGCCTGTGGTTCGTGCGCGGCATGCTCATCTTTCAGGGGCTCGGCTTCGCACTGTTCAGCTCGCCGAATATGATGATCATCATGAACAGCGTCAGGCCGACGAAAATGAGCATGGCGTCGGCGCTGGGCGCCAAGTCGCGCTCGCTGGGGATGATCCTCGGCATGCTGATCGCTTCTGTCCTGATCTCACTGGAGATTGGAACCGACTCGGTCAAGGCACATCCTGAAGCCGTGATTCGCATTGCGTCGACGACGTTTACGATTCTGGCCGGCGCGCTGACGCTCGCGCTGTTGTTAAGTGTATTCGGGCGCGCGGAGCCGCAAAACGAACCCAAGACGCAAGCGGGTTGAGACATTCGTCAATTCGACGAGACGGGCAGTATCCATGAAATACGTGGCCGAAATATCCGACGTTCGCGAAGTCACGCTGATGGGGACGTCTGCGTTCGCGCCGTGGGAAGCGGAATTGCGACCGCTGGGACTTACGCCCGTGCGCCGCGATGATCGGGCGGAGATGTTCGTCAGCGTGGCCGCGGCGAGCTGGAAGGGCAAGCGATTCCGCGAAGTCGCCGTCGGCGTGAGTGTCTCGAGAAGTCCCGAAGGTGAATCGCTCGACGGTTACTACATGGCCTGTGCGTTCCACTCGTCGCGACTTTTCGCCTGGATCGAACGCACCTGCTTCAAAGCGCCGCATCGCGTGGCAGACGTGACACTCAACGAGCAGGTGCCGGCGCAATTCGACATTCGTTGCGGCGGGGATTGCGGTATCCGCGCGTCAATGGGCGCGGCCCGCGAACCGATCCGGGAGGGCGACGAACGTTGGGAGTTGCCGATCTACGTACCGAATCGAGTCGGGAGTGCTGGCGCCAAACGAAGCTACTATTATGCTCGGGCACGAGGGCTAGCGCGAATCTACGAATTCGATCCGACGAACGACGTGATCGTCTTTAACGAAGGCGCGGACGATCGAGAAGTCGCGAAGCTGGCGGAATGCCGGTTCGTCGGCGCCGAATGGCTGATTCGCGGCAGCGCCGTGCACGCGCGCGGCAAGACAATGACGGAGCCGACGGGGATCGTCACATGAATGAACTTGCCCAAGTGAACCGCAATGATCTGGAGTTATGCCTGTGTGCTCTCAGCGAGGTCCTTGGTGTTTGTCGGGAGACGGCCGACAAGGGCGAACTTGTGCGACGGCTCGCGGATTACCTTGTGCCGGAATTCGACGTCGGTGTGCTCGAACCGGACGTGAGAGTCGGCGACGTCAAAGCGTGGGTCATCGTGGGAGACATTCTTCTCATTTGGTTCGGTACCGCGGAGAACGACTATCCGTTTCGCGCAACATTCAGCCGTATCGAGCAGGGCCAGTGGCGAATTGTCGCATTCGAATTCGGCTGTCCGGCCTGCTTTGGAGAAACAGTCCTGGACGGCAACGTCTGCCCGATCTGCACGGGCATCGGATTCCAGAACACGGCGTGCGTTTGAATCGGTGATCACACGTGCGCGGGGGCGCCGATTTCACTTACACGGGCACAAATCACCTTCAGGCAGAGAAGCAGGTTGAAACAGGGCTTCCGTTTATAGCACCCGGGCCGGAGATGCTGAGTTAAGCTTTGTCGTAGAAGAACAGGCGGCTTGCGCCTGTTGCGCGGAATTGTCGTTCTGCCAGAATAGCAGCACTGCGCAGCCCTCAGACGCATTTCGGTGATTCCGACGGTCAGATCGTATGCCGCTACAATCCAGTGGATTGGAAGATGGGCAAGATGCGACGCAGCACATTCGAAACCGAGGCCCGGCCATGATGACATACGGCGTATTTATCGTACTCGTTGCGATCCTGATCTCGGGACTCGTACTCCTTCTGGGGGCGAGAGGTGTTTGCTGTAAGAGGTCGAAGCGCGACGATTCCAAGACGGGGGCTGTCAATCTCACGTGCGGTTTCTGCGGGCACGTGCATACCGAGTATGCGCATTTCTGCGGTCATTGCGGCGAACGTCTGAATGATTGAATGATCCAAACACGTCCGCTCCGGGCACGCCGTTGAGGCGGCCGTCGAGCAAAGACGACGATTCGATTTCCGCGGAGCGGACAACGAGGAGGAAAATGATGAACGATCTGGAGACGTTACGACATAAACCCGTTTGGGAACGGCGCCCCAAAATGTCCATGCTGCGGCTGGCCATCGCCGGAGTGCTCGGTGCGACGTTCCTATTTCTGGCCCTGTTGTGGTTCGGCATTCGCGTCGAAGTGAACACCAACGAGTTGATGGTCCTGATGAACAAGACGGGCAAGACGCTGCCCGACGAACTGCGCGATGAATTCGGCGACCAGGTCGTGCTCTATCCCAAACTCGTCCAGCGAATCGCAGGGATCACGGGCGAGTCCGAAGACAGTGTGCGTTCCGGCTACAAAGGCGTGCGCTACGAAGTCAGCAAGGAAGGTCGCTACTTCCCGAACCCCTACAGCAAGAAGGCATACAAACTGCCGGCGACGCTGATCAAGCAGAATGAAATCGGCGTGAAGATTCGCAAATTCGGCAGGCCGTTGCCTTTTCCGAAGACCGTGGCGACGGCGCCCGACGAGCGTGGCCCCGTTGCTGAAGTTCTCGGCCCCGGCCGCCACGACGTCAACCTGCTGGCATTCGAAGTTCAGCGATTTCCGGCCGTGCAGATACCGCCGGGACACATGGGCGTCGTCAGCCTGTTGTCCGGCGATTCACCCAAGGTATCGAACACGTACGTCGTCGAGCCGGGCGAGAAGGGCGTGCAGCGCGACTGCCTTGAACCGGGGTTGTACTACATCAATCCCTATCTTATGAAGATCGATACCATCGACACGCGCAGCCAGAAGTACGACATGGTTGGCAACGACGCGATCTATTTTCCGTCCAGCGACAGCTTCACGATCGAAATCGAAGGCACGATCGAATGGGCGATCCGGACCGATCGCGTCGCGGAAGTGATGGTCGCCTACGGCACCTACGGGGACGCCGCGCAAATTCTCGACAAGATCATCCTGCCCAACGTGCGAAGCATCGCGCGAATCCAGGGCTCGAAACTCAAGGCCCGCGAATTCATCAGCGGGAAAACTCGAACGGCCTTCCAATCGAAACTCTACGAGGAGCTCAAAGAGGAGTGCTGGAATCAGGGCATCGACATCCGGGCTGCGCTGGTTCGCGACATTCAGCCGCCCGCCGAGATCGCGAGCCTGATCAGTCATCGAGAACAGGCGGATCAGGAAATCGATCGATCGACGAATCAGATGGAAGAAGCGCGATCCGAGGCCAGGCTCGTCGAGCAGCAGGAACGACAGGCCCAGAATAGCGCGATCGGCGACGCCAGGCGCGAAGTCGTAACAGTCACCAAAACAGCCGAGCAGATGAAGAGTGTGGCCGTCACGCAGGCGAATCGCGAATTGGAAGTCGCCAAGCTTCGGCTGGAAGCGGCCGCAAAAGAGGCGGCGGCCATTGTCGCTCGCGGAGAGGCAGAGGCGAACGTGATTCTGTTCGATTATAAGGCGCGAGCCGAACCACTTGCCGACGCCGTCACGGCGTTCGGCGGCGGCATGCCCTATGCACAGCACTTCTATCTGATGAAGGTTGCGCCATCCATTCAATCCATCCTGACGAGTTCTGATGGACCGTTCGCGGATATCTTCAGTTCGTTTGGTGACATGCGGGCGACGAACGCAATGCCCGTCAAGCCGGAGGCAAAGCAGTGAAAAAATACATCCTCTTAATTGCCGGCGCCCTCCTGGTGCTGGGTTCGGCGCTCGGATTGGGAACCTGGTTCCTGTGCCGAATCTATGTTCCCGAAGGCATGTGCGCCGTTCTGATCAAGAAGACAGGCGAGTTGCTGCCCGAAGGCGAGTCCGTCGCGACAACGAATAACCAACGCGGCATCCAGCAGGAAGTCCTCGGCCCGGGTCGGCACTTCCGCGATCCGTTCCGCTTTGACTGGCAGATCGTCGACCTGACGGAAATCCCGTCCGGCGATCCGAAGACCTGGACACTGACCGCCGGAAAACTCACCGACGGCAGCGACATGCAGAGCGGTCTCTACAAGTTCGAAGGCGAATTCCCGAAGATCGGCGTCGTCACGCGGAAGGTCGGGAAAAGACCGCCGACGGGGCAGGTTGTCGTAAGCCGCGAATCCGGCTATCAGGGCATTCTCGAAGAGGTCCTGACGCCCGGCGTCTATAAGATCAATCCCTACGTTTACGAGGTCGAACTCTATCCCGCAACGGTCATTCCCGCTGGTTTCGTTGGCGTCGTTACCAATCTGTTCGGCGAAGATCGTCCCGATGTGGCGGAGTCCGACATGCCGACGAGTGCGACGGCGGCGGAATACGGCGACGAAGGATCGGCCTTGTCCTATCAGCGTCGCCTGGCGAATGCGTCGGAGCGGGGAACGATTCGAGAGGTGCTTCAGCCGGGCATCTATTTCATCAATCCGAAGCTGATGAAAATCACGCTCGTCGAAATTGGTTACAACGAATACTCGCAGCTTCGAATCGACAAGTTCACGGATTCGCAGATCAGCTTCCCGTCTGACACGGGCTATCTCATTCGTGTCGGCGTGACGGTCGTGTGGGGCATCGATCCGGATCATGCCGCCGAGATCGTGAACGACTTCGGCAATGTCGACAAAGTGCTTGAAAAAGTCATCAATCCGCAGCTTCGCAGCATCTGTCGAAACATCGGTTCGACTTATGCCGCGCGCGACTTTATTCAAGGCGAAAAGCGAGAACAGTTCCAGCGCGACATGACGGAGGAATTGCGCCGCGTTTGCGCTGCGAAGAATGTCGAAGTCTTGCTGGCGCTGGTTCGCGAAATAGAGGTTCACGCGCCGATGGCGGCGTCGACTGGCGATTCGGCTGTGACGGAAGATCTCAAGCGGACGATTCAACAGAGCTACATCGCCATCGAAAGCCAGCTGACGAAAGAGAAGCAGCGCGACGCGGCGACCGTCAAGGCTGAGCTCGAAGAAGTCAAGAAACTCGTCGAGATCGCGCGCGAAACAATCCGCGCTGACTCGCGAATCCTCGTCGCCAACATCAAGGCCGAGGGGGACAAGAGTGCGGCGCAGATCGCCGCCCAGGCGGAACTCGACATCGCCACGATCCAGCAGCAAGTCGCCCAGCTCGATGCCCAACGTCGGCAGATCCTTGGCCAGGCCGCAGCCGACGTCGAGCGGATGAAAAAAGAGGCCGACGCAAAGGGCTTTCATTTGCTCGTCAGCGCGTTCGGATCGCCGCAGGCATACAACCTGTACACGTTCGCGGAGAATTTTGAGCCGCAGTCGATCCGAATGATCTTTGCGGGCGAAGGGACGTTCTGGACGGATCTGTCGCGGTTTGAAGAAGTGGGGGCAGCCAAACTGCTTCAAGGCGGCCAGTCGCCGACGATCCGGAATTCCGCCGACTGATTTCCGGTGGCGTGAAAGCGCCGAAGAGATTCTGCGTTAAGCATACAGAACCGATGTCGCGCGACGTTTGACGTTCGCGGCATCGGTTTTTTCCTCCTGCCGTCAACGTTCGATTTCTCTTGAGATGACGGAACTACGGATGTAAGTTGGATTCGCCGAAAGCTCGCTAAGAAACTGGAGTCTCCCGATGTTCGACTTGCGCCATCTCGCCGTGGCGGCTTCGGTCGTCTGCTCTGTCAATTTGTTCGGCATTCCTGGCGAGGCGGTCGCGTGTCCGATCACGGCGTCGCCGAGCTGGAAGAACTCAATCACCTTCCCTGGCGAGCCATTCCGGCATACGCCGCAGCAGGGGGATGTCGGCTGGGTGAAATTCGCGATCCTCACCTGTGATCCGACGACCGTCTACTTCCAGAACAGCAACACATACCTTTTTCATCATGAATTCGCGACGAGCGTGCTCGATCCGTTCGTCGGCATGTCGTTGGAAGCATTCAACGCCGTCAGCCTGAACGCTGCGGGTCAACAAGTGATCCTGGGGACAGTCATCTATCCGCCGGGCACGGGCCTGTTTGGTTCGACGCCCGTCGCGCATGAATTCGGTATCCAGTTTGTTCGCAACGATGCCTATTCCGCACAGGAGATCGTCTCGAATTTCGATCTCGTCAGGAACAGCGTGAGCCATGTGCAGCCCGTCGATGCGTTCTACTTCCCGACACTCGCGCAGGCGTCGTCTGCGGCGTCGTATGCCGGTGAACTCGCCGATGCCGGTATCGAAATCAGCTCAACGAATCGATGGAGCGACGGCAATGCGTGCTACGCGGAAGGCTGGGCCCTTGGGACGCTGAAGTTTTTCGCTGCCGGCGAAATCGAAGACGCCTTCATCGCCGGAGCACTGCTTCCTGAAGACATCCTGCTGACGGACGGCGTTCCGGCCGAGATACCGTCCGTCGCCGGCGTCATCAGCCTTGCGCCGTCGACGCCCAATTCGCACGTCGCGATCCTCTCCCGGACTTTCGGCCTGCCGTTCGCCCACACGTCGATCGCGCAGGACGCCGATCGTGCCATCTCGCTGATCGGTCGCCGCATCGTGTTTCGTGCCTATGGTTCGACGACGAATTGCGAGCTGCGCCTGATCGATGTCGAAGATCAGCTCACGCCGATGCAGATCGACGAGATCCTGCAACTCAAGACGCTTCCGGCGCTGAACATCACGCCGACGGCGACACTCGGCGCGTTCACGGGAAGCGTCGAGACGCTTGGGCCTGTCGATGTGAATCATTTTGGCGGCAAGGCCTCGAACTTCGGTCTCCTCCGTCGCGCGATCCCGAACAAGTCGCCCAGGGCCGCCGCGATCTCCTTCGATTTCTGGCAGGCGTATCTCGATCTGAGTGTCGTCAGCACGGGCAATACGCTTCGACAGGAGATTGCGTCAAAGCTGGCGGGGCATACGTATCCGCCGAATATGCAGGCCTTGTCGAATGATCTGGATGACATTCGCGATCTGATCAAGGAT
>JAJDEC010000075.1 GCA_029259995.1 Phycisphaerae bacterium | reverse complement strand
TGACGTCAACGGCGATGGCTCGATCGACGGCCGAGATATCCAGGCGTTCTCAACATGTCTGCTGACAGGTGCGGCAGGATGTGAGTGCGGCGATATCAACGGATCCGGCGACGTGACAATGTCCGACTTGCCGTTGTTCGTGAACATCCTGCTGAACGGTTCGGGCCCCTGTTCCGGAACGGGTCCCATCTGTACGACGTGCCAAGGTGACGCGAACGGAGACGGGATCGTCGATAGCCGAGACCTGGACATGTACATGAGCTGCCTGATCAACGGCGGATCCTGTCCGTGTACTCAGGGCATGTCGATGGCAGAGATGGTCAGCCTGCTGCTGAACTCTCCGGGATTGTGTCCCTGATGCATTGATTGGACAATTGACACATAGCTAACTCTGGGCGCTGATTTCGGTCAGCGCCCTTTTTTTTTCTCGTAAGTGTTGAACTGGGGGCGGCTTGCAGAAATCCATGTGAGCTCGACAAGGCAAGAAAGCAAAAAAATGGAAAGCGGTCCGTAAAATACGTTTGCGTTCTGCCGCCATAGATTATTAGACTGGTGTTCGTAGTCAGGGAAGGTCTAGCCAAGCGAAATCGGTTCCGATTCGCGGCAAACAGGGTGTTTTCATATCTTCCTGCTACGCGGTAGGTACATTGAAACACACGGCGAGCCATGGTGCCTTTAGATAGGCTGATCGCGACAGGCGTTCGCCTGCGATTTGTGCTATCAAAATCGTTGCAGAAGGAGATTGCTCATGTTTCGGGAAGGTCGACGGTACGGATTTACGCTCATAGAGCTGCTCGTGGTGATCGCCATCATCGCGGTGCTCATTTCGATTCTTTTGCCAGCCCTGAGCGCTGCACAGCGTGAAGGCGGCCGGGTGAAATGCCTGACCAACCTTCGGCAGCATGCGTCATATGCTCAGATGAACTCCGTTCAGGACATCAAGAATCGGCTGCATACGCCTCACGATGCAACGCACGAAGATGCGGTCCATGAAAACCCGGGCCAGGCCTTGGCCATTGGCCGTTGGATGGGCGCAGGCGATCATGATTGGGGTGGCGGCGCCGGAACCGATCCGCGATTCAAGCAGAAAGGCCAGCAAGGCGCGGACGCGGATGCAGAAGGGCCGGAAGGCCGGTTCATGAACAAACTCATGTATGGCACGCAGCAAGCCGGCGCATTGGGCAACGATTTCAGCGTCTTCCGCTGCGGCGGAAATGAAGGCTGGGAAGCGTCCGCCTACGCTGCTCAGGCTCCTGCACGGGCCGGGGCCGCACGTGATGACTATTACCAGTCAAGCTTCCTGGCGACTGGCAACAGCTACATGGGTGACTTTTACGGTTACAAGGATCACCAGTGGGATTCCACGGGGCTCGTTTATCGCCGATTCGGCGCATACAAGCGCTCTGCCTCACAGTTCGGCGATTCCGCGAAGGCCTTGCTGTTCTGGGAGTCACGATTCATTCAGGCGTTGTCCAATACTGTCGAGATCGGAACGGCCAACATTCAGCTTTGGGGCGGCAATCGACCTGGCGGACAGCCGGTCGGCATCATGGGATCGCACGGCAAGTTGGGCAAGTTCAACGTCACGTTTGCGGACGGGCATGCTTCGACCGTCAATTGTCTCAAGCAGGGATCGATGAATCGACCTTCGGATTTCCAGAATCTCACGGCGTTTTGGCGAACTGCGTGGCGTTCGCCCGAGTGGCAATACGACAGTCATCCGCGTGACACGAATGGCACGGAGTGGTTCGACTTTGTCATGCCGGATCACTACATTCGCTTTGATCCCTGATCGCCGCGCGATTCTGGATTGAGACTCGCACGTGTCCAGATTGGGTGTCCATATGATGGGGCCGACCGTGGCTCGTCGCGTCGTTGAGTCGCTTGCCAGACACGTGCAAAGCCAGTAGAAACATGTATGCAATATCAGAACCCATTGTGTGAGATACACAATGGGTTCTGGCTTTTTCGTTCGATGTGCCAGTATTCAAGTTTCTAAGCTGGGGAGGTTCTGCCGATCGAAAAGTCCAATCGAACGAAGATTATCATCGTTGTCGTTTGTCTGGTCGTTGCTGCCGTGGCGTTGTATCTGGGCGGGAGTTCCGAGCGTCGACGGCGGGCTGAGCTCGTGGCCTCGGTCGCGGGGATCATGTACCGCGTTGAATGCAGCGCCTGCAATTTCGACGGCGAAATGCCTGCCGACGCGTATGTCGCGGAACAGGACGATCTTGGGTACTCCGTATGTCCAAAATGCGGCGAGCGAAAGGCGCGCTCACTTGGTGAGGCGGGAAGCGATCCGGAGCAATTTCAGGAGGAAATTGACGCGATCAGTTCTGTATCAGAAGTTCAGACGGCGCTCGAGATTGAAGAGGAATCGCTTGAGAAAGTCATCCTCGAACTTGCCGCAGAACCGCAGGATCCGGCACGGGCCAAGGCGCTGCGCCGCGAGCGGATTCGGCTTGAGGCGAAGATTCAGGCGTTGAACATGCGTTGGAGTCGGATTCTCGCCCCCGATCTGGACGGCTGACGTTTTCCGAATCGCGAGACTGTCGTCATCGACAGTCAATCCACACTCGTTGATACGACGTCGTCCACCAAGCGCGGCGCAGTCCCCCCAGAGCACGCCTGTTTTGCCAACGAAGTCCCGATCAAGAACGACGCGATCACTGATCGAAACATACGCGACACTGAGCGCGCGATTGTCCGCGATGACGTTCGCCGAGCCGGTGACTCACGTCTATAACCCGCTCGAGTATGCTGGAGAGATGGTCTCGCAGTTTCTGACCAAGCACGCATCGGGGCCGAAGCGCGTGCTCCTGCTGGGAATGAACCCGGGCCCGTGGGGCATGGCCCAAACCGGGATTCCGTTCGGCGAAGTTGGGGCAGTCCGGGATTGGTTGAAAATCCGTGCACCGATCGAGACGCCGGTGGACGAGCATCCGAAACGGCCCGTACTCGGTCTGAAGTGTGAACGCAGCGAAGTCAGCGGAGCAAGACTGTGGGGATGGGCGCGCGAGCGATACAAGACGCCAGCGACGTTCTTCAAGACGTTCTTTGTTACAAACTACTGCCCGCTCTGCTTTCTTGAGTCGTCAGGCAGGAATCGGACGCCGGATCGATTGCCGGCGGAGGAGGCGGGACCGCTTTTTGAGGCCTGCGATGAAGCCCTGCGTTCGAGCGTGTCTCTCATTCGCCCTGAGATTCTCATCGGCGTCGGCGTGTTCGCGGAAAAACGACTGAAGTCACTGTTTGCGGATTGCGATCTGAAGATCGGTCGAATCCTGCATCCAAGCCCGGCGAGTCCGATCGCGAATCGAGGCTGGGCAGCGCGTGCGACAGCGGAATTGCGTGCCCTCGGCATTGCGATTCCCGGCCGTTAGCCAGGGCGCCGGTCATACCGCTGGTTTTCGCGAATTCCGAATCCGCCTAAACTGGAACAACGTGACTGACGAAGACCGACGCCAATCCGATTCCGAGGCCCCAGAGTCCACGACGCCTGTAATCCTCTCGTGGCGCCGGTCCCTTCCGCGTGCGGATCTGACTGCGACGTGTGTCTGTTACCTGCTGGCTTCGGCTTTGTTCAACCAGCTCATGGTTTCGGTCGTCATCGGACTGATCGCCGCCGCACTGTATCACTGCGTTTACAAGCGCAATCCGAAGGTCATCGCGCTGACGATCAGCGTTGTGATTTCATTCGGGATCTTTCAGTGGGCCGGCGGTTACATTGTTCGCGCGATGCTCACGAGGACGCATGGGGCCGATGTGGATCATCGAATGCGTCCCAACAACGAACAGATGCAGACAAACTCCGATGGTCTGCGATGCAGTGTCGACGCCGACGTTTTTCGGGAAGAGGACGCCAATATCGTCTTCATCGGAGACTCATTTGTTTACGGCGAGCGGATTGAAAAAACGGCCGACGTGTTTCCGTATGTGGTTGCCAGCTTGCTCAACGAGCGCGGCGGCGGGCCGAATGTTCGAAGCGTCAGTTTCGGCTGGACGTCGTCCTCGCCGCTGCTGTCGCTTCGAATGTTGAAGGACAAGGGGCCGAAGTACAAGCCGGATCTCGTGATCCTGTCCCTCGATGTGACGGATTTTCATGACGATCTCAAATACCAGTACGGTCAGCAGTATGTCGGGTTGAAGGCGGCGGATTTTCTTGCGTTCAAGCTGAAGAGCTCGCACATGCTCGACGAGATGAAGGAGCGGTTTCGTGTGACGACTGTACTGAATTCAGTCGTCGTTTCGGATTCAATTGTTCCGATGGACCGGTTCTACATCGTGAATCAGCCATTGTCCGAAAGCGAGCCGTTCACGAAGGAGACGGAACGAAACCTGCGTGACATCGACGATTATTGCAGGAACGAGCTGAAGTGTCGGTTTCTTGTGCTGTTGTTGCCGAGGCATTTTCAATACAGCGAGAAGGAGTCTCCGGACAACTGGGAGGCCGAGTATTACAAACCCCTCGGGCCGTATGTGCTTGAGCCCTTCAATTGGTTGGCGCAGGTCGACGAGCGGACCGATTTTCCGTGCCGTTCGCTGCTTGATGCGTTTCGGGACGCCAGTGCGTTTCCGCTTTATCTGAACAACGATCCACACTGGAATGTGACGGGGCATCGTGTCGCCGCCGAAGCGATCGTGAACATCATCATCCAGGAAGGACTGCTGCGCGAGGCGCCGCACACAATGCAGGCCGACTCGCCAAAGTCATCAACGCATACCCCATGACAATCATGAGAAATACGACGCATCTTGCTGTTCCCGTATTCGCCGAATCTGTCGAGGTCCTGCGCGATCTGATACTCGCCGCAATCGAAAAAGGGGCGACGCTGATCGAGTTGCGACTTGATATGTGCGGCGAATTGAGTGACGACGATGTGCGATCGGCCGTGGCGAACCTTCCGGAGTATGTCGAACTGCTGCTGACGAACCGCTCCAGCGCGGAGGGCGGCGAGTCGGATGCTTCGGACACAGAACGGCTCTCCCGCATCGATCGGCTGGCGCCGGCATTCGACATGATCGACCTGGAGCTCAGGACGTGGCAGGCGTCGGAATCCCATCGTACGTTGATGGCGGAAGCGCTGTCGCGGGCAAGCGAACGGAAGGGTGTGCGAAGTCAATCCAATCGACGGCGACTTGTGATGTCCATGCATGACTTTCGCGGCCGGCCGAAAGCCCTTCAATCGGATTTGCTGGCCTGCGTGGAAGCGCCGTTGTGCGACGTCGTGAAAGTTGCATGGCCGGCGAGAAGTGTTCGCGACTGTTTCGAGGTGTTCGACATCATGCAAACGTGTCCGAAGCCAGTCATCGCGATTTGCATGGGCGAACTCGGCGTCGTGTCCCGTATTCTGGCGCCGAAATTCAACGCTTTCGCATCGTTCGCCAACCTGACTCCCGAGCGTGCAACGGCGCCCGGCCAATTGTCTATCGATGATTTCCGTGGGATATATCGTTGGGATTCGATGGTTCCGGAAATGGCTGTGTTCGGCGTCATCGGGCATCCCATCGGTCATTCGCGGAGCCCGGCGGCGCACAACGCGGTCTTTGCGGGGGCGGATTTTCCGGCTGTGTACGTGCCACTCGATGTCGCGCCGGGATACGAATCACTCAAGGCGCTCCTGCTGGAAGTTGAATCGCGCCCGGCGTTGGGATTTCGCGGCTTCAGCGTGACGATTCCCCATAAGGCCGACGCCATGCGATTTCTGCGCGAGTGCGGCGGTCAGATCGACGAGGTTGCGACGCGGGTCGGCGCCGTCAACACGCTGGGATTCGATTCGAATTCAGGTTGGCGCGGGACGAATACGGATTATCGCGGCGCAATTGCCGCGATCTCATCGGGGCTCGAAATGCAGCCAGAACATCTGGCCGGTCTGCGGGTGCTGGTTCTGGGTGCGGGAGGCGTCAGTCGGGCAGTCGTGGCATCACTCGTCGATCACGGCGCGGACGTTTGCGTGTCGAATCGATCCGCCGACCGCGCGGAGGGGCTGGTCGAGAAATTCGGTGTCCGGGCGACTCCGTGGGATCAGCGAGCGGGAATCCCGACGGATCTCATTGTGAATTGTACAAGTGTCGGGATGACGCCGGATGTGGACGCCTCTGCGTGGCCGGGGCCCGAATTTCCGGGGAAGCCTGCGGTCGTGGATACTGTCTATTCTCCGCCGGAAACGCGGATGCTCCGCGAGGCGAAATCGGCTGGATGCCGCGTTGTCAGCGGATTGACGATGTTTGCCACTCAGGCGGCCGCCCAATGGGAATTCTGGATGAATGCGTCGGTTGACGTCAGTGCTTACACACGGGCTCTCGGAGCCACTGAGACGCCAACGGTTCGCAAGAGGTGATCGGAAAAGCGGGAACAGGATCCGCCAGCGATCAAGTGGCCCCGGCCGCGAAGTCTCGGCAATTCCCGGGTCGGATTTGACCCGGCACTCGCTTGGTGGCAAACTTGGGGTGTATTACAAGGATGATTCGCCGGGCGGTCATGATGACACGCCTTCGGCAGGCCTCAATGGACGCGCATGAAGCTGCTGTATACGTCGGATTTGCACGGTAACTCGTCGCACTACGAGCGCTTGCGCTCTGTGGTCGAAGTTGAGAAGCCGAACGTGATCGTCCTGGGCGGAGATCTGCTGCCGGATGATTCCGCGCTCAATGCCAAAGATCTGGGCCGGGGACAGCCGAAATTTGTCGCCGGACAATTCAGGTCCAACGTGGTGGACTTGCGTAAGGCGTCGGGTTGCGACGAGCTGTTTGTCATTTTCGGCAATCACGACTGGGCCAGCGCCGTGGATGCGATGGGGGCGCTCTCCAGCGAAGGACTTCTCAAAGTGCTGACACCGACGGAGGCTGCCGTCGTGAACGGCGTCAGCTTCCTCGGATATTCCTGCACGCCGCCGACGCCGTGGTTCGTCAAGGACTTTGAACGGTTGGATCGGCCAGGTGATGAACCGCCGCTCGTCGGCGGAGCGCGCTGGGAGCGGAAATTCTCTCGCATGAAGCAACTGGGTGCAGACACGCTATTCAAAGGCATTCCGACGATCGAAGAAGAACTTGCACAAGTGACGGCGCCGAATTCACCTTGGGTGTTTGTGATCCATGCGCCGCCCTACGAAACGAAACTGGATCAATCCTATCACGGTGATTCGTGGGGATCGCGATCCGTGCGAACGGCATTGGAGCGTCTGAAGCCCATGCTCTCCCTTCACGGTCACATTCACGAATCGCCGGATGTTTCAGGTGATTTCATAGATGTGCTGGGTCCGACGACCGCGGTAAACCCGGGGCAGTCTGTCAAAGTCCTGTGTTACGCCGTCGTGGAAATCGACGTTGCGAATGCACAAGTCACGAACCTCCGACGTGGGCGTCAACCTTGAATATATTCTTGATCGGATCACGAGGAAGCGGCAAGACAACCGTCGGCCGCGTTCTTGCCAGGCGGCTGAACTGGAGCTTCGTCGACATCGACCA
>JAJDEC010000074.1 GCA_029259995.1 Phycisphaerae bacterium | reverse complement strand
GCCCGCCGTGCGACTTTCGTCGAGCCATGCTAAGGTAAAGACTCGATCTGTATCAAACGAGTGCATTCGATATTCCGCGGAAAACGCACGGCCTTGGAGTCAACGGAACTATGGGGATCGCAGCCACGACGCGAACATGGGGCGAGATGATAAAGTTCTCGCATTCCGTCTTTGCATTGCCATTCGCACTCATCGCGACGTTTCTTGCTGCGCGTGAAGCGACCGGTGGACTTCCGACATGGACGCAGATCGGCCTGATTCTCCTCTGCATGATCGCGGCACGCAGTTTCGCGATGACATTCAATCGAATCGCCGACAAATCGATCGACGCCGGAAACCCGCGAACCGCCTCGCGTCCCCTTGTGACCGGCAGGATATCGATGCGTGATGCCTGGTCGTTTCTGATCGGCAGCGCGGCCATCTTTGTCGCCGGCTGCGCGGGATTCCTCGTTTTCTGCGACAACCAATGGCCGATCTATCTGTCGATTCCGACCCTCGCCATACTTGCCGCCTATTCCTATATGAAACGCCTGACATCGATGGCGCATTTCTTCCTGGGCCTTGCCATCTCGTTTGCCCCCATGGCCGCATGGATCGCAATCCATCCCGCGTCGCTGGGATGGCCGGCATTCCTCCTGACGGCATGCGTCCTGTTCTGGATTGCCGGCTTTGACATTATCTATGCCTGCCAGGACTTCGAAGTCGATCGACGCGATGGTCTCAGATCCGTACCCAGCCGACTTGGTATCCCGGGCGCCCTATGGCTGTCACGTGCCTGCCACGTCGCCACCGTCGCCTTGCTGGCAGCGTTTGGCGTTGTCGTGAGCCTTGATTGGCTCTTCTGGACAGCAGCCGGAGTGACCGCCGTCCTCCTGATCGCCGAGCAATCCGTCGTCCGCCCGACAGACCTCTCCCGCGTCAATCTTGCATTCTTCACGATCAATGGCTGTGTCAGCCTCGTTCTGGGGCTGGCGACAATCGGCGACATCCTCTGGCTTGGATAGCCTCTCAGTGTCGACATTCCGCGGACCTTGGGCGCATTCGCCCACGAATAACCACGATTCCAACCGACTCGAAGAGAATTTCACACTCCCGTTCCCGGCCGTTGAAACATCTCACAAGCGCGGTATAGTTTCTCGGCTCATGCAGAACCTGATACGCATATCGTTGGCTCACGTCCTCGGCGTTCTCGCAATCGCGTCGATCGCTGCGGGTCCCAGCCCGGCCGCCGCCGCGGCTGAGATGACTGCGCGCGTGAAGCGCGATCGAGCCGCGGATCAATCCTCAAACCCTTCCGACAAGTCAAGCAACGAAAACGCGGCGTCTGACGTCGTTGCGTCATTCGTGGCGCCGGCGTCTGCCAAGCCGGCCGATGTCCACAACGTGGGACCGGCCCTCGGCGCCCTGTATCCCTGCCGAACCACGTCGGCAGCCTCGACTTGGTTCGAAATCGATTCTTCTGAATCGTTCAGATTGCCCAGGCAGACGAAACGTCTGCCGAATCAGCCCAACGCGCCGCCGCGTGCCTAAGTCACATTTCTTGGGCGATCTTCCGTGCGTGTTTCGCCAATTCGTAGCGAGTTGAATATTTTGGCGAGGCGACGACTGCGAAATCGCAATTTCTTACATCCATTGGCGTTCCGGGTCCCAGTTGGCTGGTAAGACCCAAATCACGTAAACATCGGATTGACGACTCAGCCGAAATGAGATTCCCGCATCGAGTGTCGCGGAATCACAATCGACGATCGTGTCGATCCTCAAGATCTTTCGAATTTATTCGAGCCTGTTTTCTGCGAGAGTTGAATCATGAACGAACGAGATATTTGGTGGAAAATCGTCCTGGTCGCAGTCTTGGCCGCATTGGCGCTGGCGGCCGTCCTGCCGATTCAGGAAAAAATCAAGTGGGGCATCGATCTCGCCGGCGGCTACAGCCTCATGTACGAGCTGGACAACACCGGCATGGAAGGCACGGATCGAACCGAGCTGCCGCGCCGCGTCATCGAAGTCCTGCAACGCCGTGTCGACCCACGTGGCGTTTTCAATCTCGTGTGGCGCCCTGTCGGCACGAATCGAATTGAAATCCAGATGCCGGCGCCGCCAGCGAATGAATCCGGCCCAAGGCAGGTGCTCGAAGAACATCAGGACGCGCTTCGAAAGACAATTCTTCGACGCAACCAGATCGTTGCCGCAATTTCTCGCGCCGCGGAAGATCGTCCCGTTGCATTCCAGAACCTTGCAATGGGAATCGACCGGCGTGTGGATCTTCTGAACGCGGCCGCAAGTGCGTACGACGCACTCAAGTCGACGCAGATCGAATACGAGGCAAGGAAATCCGAATCCACGACCAAGAATATCACGCGCACCCAGATTGACGATTGGGTCAAGCTGCCCGCCGAAGAACGCACGGCGCAACTCGACGCGCTGGTCCTCGACGTTCCGACTCGCAAAGGCCTGCTGGAGGCCGCAGCTCGCGCATGGGACGCATTCGATGCAGCGAAGAAGGCCGAAGAGGCCGCCGCAGCCGCCGAAAGCCCGACGACCGATTCGGCCGCCGAAACGCGAGCACTTCGAAACTCCTACGAAACTGCCGTCCGGCGTGCGCTGGCAACGAACATCGACGTCGATTCAGGAACGACCGGCGTGACGATCAATACCGTCATTGAGAAGGAAGAAAAACTCGACGCCGCCATCGCCGACGTCCTGCGAACCAACGTGGATGTCAACCGATTGCAGGTCCTTCTGGAAATGGCCCCCAACGGCTCAGGACGGCAGGAGGCACTCGACGAAATTGTCAAAGCGCATCCTTCCCAGAAGGAAACAATTGAAGCGATTGTTCAGGCCTCGGATCGACTCAATACGAAGACGCGCGGCGAAGGCCGGCTGGACCCGGCCGACCTCCAGCGATTGCTTCGCGGCGCCGGCGTTCTTGAGTTTCGGATCCTCCCAAGGCGCTCCGCTGAAAACAACTACGACGATCATCGCAAATCGCTCCAGGAACGCGGTCCCCGCGCCTCTGTCGGCGATGAGTACGCCTGGTTCGAAATCGAAGACGTGACGGACTTCACCAAGAGAAGCCTTGACGAACTCGAACGCAACTTCGACGCGATCAAGGCAACCAGCATCAGTGTCCTCGAGCGATTTGGCGACAAGTACTACGTTCTCGCGAGCATCGCGGATCACTCCACGATGACCCATGGCAAGAAGGACGCGAAGGACTGGTCCCTCAAGTCCGCCCGATTCACGCGTGACGAAAGCGGCCGACCCGCCGTCGGATTCACCCTCGACGAAGTCGGCGGAAGCAAGTTCTCTCGGCTCACGCGCGACTATCGCGGCGAGCAACTGGGCATCTTTCTCGACGATCGCGCCGTGAGCGCCCCGAATATCAACTCGCCAATTCGCACCCAGGGCATCATCCAGGGAGACTTCACCCCCGATGAAGTCAACGAGATGGTCAAGAAACTGAATGCCGGAAGCCTTCCTCAGAAACTGAAGGAACCCCCGATCAGTGTCCGATCCATCGGACCGTCGCTTGGCGCCGCCAATCGTTCGGCGGGCCTGAACGCCGCCAAGTGGGGCGGAATCATCGTCGCCATCTTCATGTTGATGTACTACTTCTATGCCGGCGGTATCGCCGTCATCGCTGTCGCGATCAACATCCTTCTCATCGGCGCCATGATGGCGACGCTCGGCGCCACAATGACCTTGCCCGGAATCGCAGGTCTTGTGCTCGCCATCGGTATGGCCGTGGACGCAAACGTCCTGATCAATGAACGTATACGAGAAGAAACCGCAAAGGGAACGGCGCTGCGGATGGCGATCAAGCTGGGCTATGAACGTGCCTTCCGCGCCATTCTCGACTCGAATATCACGACCGTTCTGACCTGCGTTATCCTCTACATGGTCGGCAGCGAACAAGTGAAGGGCTTCGGCCTTACGCTCGGCGTCGGTGTCTTCATCAATATCTTCACGGCCTACTTCGTGACACGCCTGTTCTTCGAATACATGTCGATGATCAGCGTTCCCAAGGAAGTCATTCGCTATCCGTTCTACGCCGCAGTCACCATCGCCGCGACAGGCGCGGCCTTCCTGGGCCTCGCCCACTTGACCAATGACGCAGAAACCCTCAAAGAGTCTGTCGCACGCGGATTCGGATTGGCACTGTTAATTGAAGTTGCTCCGACGATCATCATTGCGATGGGGCTGATGTTCCTGTTTCGATCCTTGCATCACGGCAAGAAAGAGTTGCCGATGATGAAATTCATTGGCGTCCCCAAGATCGACTGGGTTAGCAAGCGAAAATTCTTCATGGGGTTTTCGGCGATTCTCATCGTCGTCGGTCTGTTCGGCGCGTTCAGCCTCAAGGCCGATCAGATCATGGATATCGAATTCCTCGGTGGCACCTCCGCCCAGGTCCAGTTGGTCGAAGACAACTCGTTCGATCAGTCAAAAGACATTCCGACGCAGATCAAGGAGCGCCTCGAACTTGCGGCAATTCACTTGGGTGAGTTCTCGGACAAGATGAAAAATGCTGACGTCTCCGAGTCCGATGGCGTCATCACCATCAAGTCGGGCGTTCCAGCGATTCGATTGGAGCCCGTCATCTACGACGAACTCGGCGACGAACTGAGCGAAGCGGAGCAGTTCCGATTCGCCGATGCAGGTTCGGGCGAAGTCAAGCTGTTCGTTCGGAACGAAAGCAAGCTGACCGCCGATGAGGCGAAGTCCAGACTCGCGAAACGTCTCTTCAAATCGTCGGAATCCATGAAGGGCGCCCAGGTACAGACCAACGCTGCCTTTGACGCAGGCGGTGATGCAGGCAAGTCCTTCACCATCGTCACGCGGGAAACCGCCAAGGAGATTGTTGTTTCCGCCATCCTTGACCAGATGGAAGGCGATATCAACGTCAAACCAGCGCTCTCCTTCTCAATCGTGGACAGTGCCGATTCCAATGAACCCTATTTCCCGATTGCACAGACCGATCCGCGGGCCCTGGGCCTCAATCTGTCCGACGAGGCCGCCGCATCCATCGATCTGACGCGATGGCAGGGCGGCGTCGCCATTGCTCTCGACAATCTCAGTCCGCCGCAGTCCATCGATGATTTGCGGAGCCGACTGAAGGCCATGCGTCTGCAGCCGGGATTTGAGAAGTTCGGTTGGCGGGAATCCGATGTATTCGGCCTCGAACGCGCCGCCGTGACAACGGCCGGGGCCGCCGACGCCTTCTCCAGGGTGATGGTCGTCGTCGCCGACGACAATCTCTCGTTGCACGACAGCGACGATGCCGACGCCATCGCCGTCTGGAAGTCGTCCCTCGCCGAGCCCGAAGTCACGCTGATTCAGGAAGCGCTCCAGCGACAGCAATCCCTGGAACAAGTCACGCAATTCGATAACCAGGTCTCCGGAGAATCTCAGATTCAGGCCGGGCTTGCGCTCGCCCTGAGCTGGTTGCTCATCATTGTGTTTGTCTGGATTCGGTTCGGAAACGTCCGCTGGGGCTTCGCCGCCGTGATGGCCTTGATTCACGACGTTCTGCTTGCCATCTCGGCCGTCGCGATGACTTATTACATCGCGCAATATTTGCCGGCGATCGGAAACCTTCTGATGATCGATAAAGTCTTTCGGATAGACTTGGCCATGGTCGCGGCGCTTCTGACCGTCGTCGGTTACTCCGTCAACGACACGATCATTGTGTTCGACCGCATTCGAGAGAACCGCGGCCGGCAAACGGAAGTGACTGTCGACATGGTGAACAACTCGATCAATCAGACGCTGTCAAGAACAGTGTTGACTTTGCTCACGTCGCTAATTACCGTTTTCATCATGTACGCTTTCGGCGGCGAAGGTATCCACAGTTTCAACTACGTGTTGTTCGTGGGCCTGGTCGTCGGAACTTATAGTTCAATTGGAATTGCCAGTCAGTTCCTGCTCAGCAGAATGCAATTGAAAGCAGCCTAATCGGAAAAGGATGACCACAGACGTCAAGGAGGATGTCATGGGCACGGAAATGCGAATCGGTATTGCGGCGGGGCTCGTCATCGTGGCCGCCACAAGTGTGTATTTCATCTACGGCAGCGATCGATCCGATGGCGATCTGCTGCTGACGCCGGAAACGACGGCGGCCAGATCGTCCGCCGATCTCAAGGCGCCGGCAAAGACATCGAAGTCGGCGAGTGGCACATCCGTGGCCAAACGCCCGACGACTCGCAAGCCGGCCACGACGGGCGAGAGAACGGCTGCGGCCAAGACGGGCCGCGATCTGACCGTCACGCGGCGAACGCGAAACGTCGGTTCGCCGACGATCGTTCGAAAGTCCACAAACGGGGGCGGCAATGTCGCCCTTGCGAATAGGGGCGATTCGAGCCGGCCCCAGACGCCGCCTGCAGCCGGAATCACCCGGCCGGACGGAAAGGCGAACATCGCGCAAACCCGGCAATCGCCGCTCGTTCTATCGAGCGCGGATGCGTCGTCTGTGTCGAGCGACGTCAAAGCGCCTGAATATCCGGCCCGATTGCCTGCCCAACGCACAACCAAGCCGATCGATCGATCGGACAGCGTCTCGAAAGCCGACTCCAGGTCGGCCATGGTTCTCAATCCCGCCAATGAGTCAGCGGCCGGGTCCGTCGAGTCAAAGTCGATCGAGATCAACACCTCGGATGCCTCCGCGGAAAAGGACAAGCGCGAGCTCCGCGTGGCCACGCGAAGCACGCCGCCGAGAACCACAGCGGATACAAACCGGCGCGTGGCCGGACGGACGCAGCCAGTTGTTCGAACCGCGATGACCGAAGATTCGTCGAGACTCGTTGCGCCGCAAGCCGAGGCGTGGCCGAAGCGTCACACGATCGAGTCCGGCGACACGCTGTCTGATATATCCATGAAGTACTACGGTACTAGCCGAATGATCGAATTCATCGTCGATGCGAATCCCGACATGAAGGGACCGCGCTCGCTCAGGATTGGTCGCGAACTCGTCATCCCCGAACCGGGTACATCGAGGAAATCGAGTATCGTCCGGCTCGCAAGCGATCGTGATCCGCCGGCTGCGCGTCGAACCACGAATTCGCGTCGGACCAAGTCGCCCGTCGTTGTAGCCCCCGCGAGGAAATACACAGTCCGGAAGGGCGACACGTTTTACAGCATCGCGCGAGACCTTTGCGGTTCGTCGTCGCGATGGAAGGAAGTGTTTAACGCCAATAAGTCGATTGTCAGCAATCCTTCGAAGCTCAAGCCCGGCATGGTGCTGACGATCCCGAGTTAACCCGCTTCCAATCCGAACAGGCATTACGCCCGGCTCGTGCCTGCGAGTCGGGCTTTTTCTTGCGCGTCGCGGATCGCTGAGATCCTTGCCGTCCTGGCCCGTCGATTCATCCCGAATCAACTCGGAAATATGCCAAAGCCCTGGGCAGGATTCCGCTACCATCCGTTCCGTCAGCGAGTTATCGGATTGTTCGGCCGATACTGCGCCGCGGGCAGGTCTACGACTCACCCGCAGCGACACTTCCTTCCGAACAACTAATACGCGATTCCCGCGCAATTGCGCTCGCGGGGGAAACCAATTACTGGAACGAGGGGGCGTCGGGTCCGATGAAGTGGGGGGCGAGTGTCGCCCCCAGCAGGTTTCACGACGCTCGGCGTCGATGGCCTGCGTCGCCTGACGACTCGGAGAAGCGAAACGACTCATGGATATTGGGAGCGTCATCGGACTTGTCGCGGCCTTTGGTCTGCTGTTCTACTCGCTTTTCAGCGGTGCGGACGGTGATCTCGGCGCGTTCCTGGATATCCCGTCAGTCGCCATGGTTGTCGGTGGTTCCATCTTCGTCACGATGCTCTCCGTTCGACTCGAGCGATTCCTCGGATTCGGCGGCATCATGAAGAAGGCATTCTTCAACCGCTCCGAAAAGCCCCCCGAGCTGATCAAACAACTCGTTGCCCTGGCCGACGTCGCCCGACGCGAGGGCATTCTTTCACTGCAGAACTCAATCGCGGATATCAAGGATCCGTTCCTGTCGAACGGACTGCAAATGGTCGTCGACGGTACGGATGCGGATACCGTCAAGGCCGTGCTCGAGCTCGAAGTCGAGGCCATCGACGGCCGACATTCCGAAGGCAAGATGGTTCCGGACATGCTTGGAAAATATGCCCCGGCATTCGGCATGGTCGGAACCCTCATCGGTCTCGTCGTCATGCTCAAGAACATGGACGATCCCACGAAGATCGGTCCGGGTATGGCCGTCGCGCTCTTGACGACGATGTACGGCGCCGTCATCGCGAACTTCTTTGCGCTGCCGCTGGTGGACAAGCTCACGGCGAAGCACGATGAGGAAGTCCTGTATCTCGAAATCGCAAAAGCAGGAATCCTCGGACTGCAGGCCGGTGACAATCCGCGAATGCTCGAAATGAAACTGGTCGTGTTCCTCACGCCCAAGGCGCGGGCGCAGCTGGCCGCCGCCGAAAAGGCCGCGTAAGTCGGAACGGATCGAACATGGGCAAGAAATGCAAATGTCCGCCCGCCGGCGCGCCGCTCTGGGTTCTGACCTACGGCGACATGATGTCGCTGCTCCTGTGCTTCTTCATTCTCCTGGCCGCCCTCGCGAACTTTGATGATCGCGACAAGTTGTTCATGGCAGCGCTGGAGTCGATCCGCAAGGCGTTTGGCGCCTCGGGTCAGACGGGCTACTTCCCGGATGTCGAGGTCGACTTCAAGAGTTTCATGGTCAAATTCGAAACCTTCTACGTTCCCCGACAGAAAAAGAACTACGGCCACAGCGACGAGCCCGGTCTCGACGGCGAATACTATCGCGTCAAGAAGGTCCGGGACGGTGTCGAGATGACGGTCGGCGGTCCCATTGCCTTCGGGAGATTCAGTGCCGACGTGGAGCCCGACGCCCAGAATTGGATTGCCAAACTGGCCGACGAACTCAAGGGCAAACGGAACAAGATCGAGATCCGTGGCCATGCCACGACGGAGCCGCTGCCGCTCGAGTCGACGTTTCGAGACGCCATGGACCTGGGCTACGCCCGCGCCCGCGCCGTGCGGGATCGACTCGTCGACCTCGGCGTGGACCCGCAGGCGATTCGTGTGTCGTCGGCGGGGGCCTATGAGCCCATCGTTCGACAGAACTACAGCGACGATCGCCGGGCTGCCAATCGCCGTGTCGACGTCATGGTCACGCAGGCCCTCATCACGGACTACGCGGCCGATCCACTCAGCCCGACAGAACTTACCAAGCAGGCCGACAAGGCGATGCCCGCCGCGTCCATCTCTCCCTGACGGATTTCCATCTGAGTTTCCAAATTCGCGAATGGATTTGCGGCAAGTCGAGCGGTATCCCGGTTTCCAGGACGTCATTCTGTTTGCAGGTCCGTTTGTACGCGTCAAGTCGTTTGCGCGACTCGCGTTGCGGTAGTTTGTCGCGAAAAACGCAAAGTGCAGGGGGCGCAAAACGGCGCAAATTCTGCAAAACTCGACAGGGGCAGGAAACATGATGGAACGGTCGATCGCATCACGTTGAATCCTTGATCCGTGATTCGGTTCGGGGAGTCGCGCCAATCCGAAGGAATAGGATCTTCACGCTTTTGCGGGGACCGTTGACGGCTCTTGTCGACACGGCGGCTGCATTCCACCAAGTCCCGGTAGGGACGACCTGAAAATAGCTCAGCCTTGGAAAGGCTGGGCTATTTTTGCATGATCTCTCGGGAATCCCAGGCCACTCGGAACGCGGGATTCAATGGGAGCGCGGGCATGGCCCTTCACGGGAATAGCCCCGACGACGACAGGATTCGGTCGCCGGGCACCCGCGCTTTTTCGCGCAGGATTGCGAGCAGGGGCCGTGTTCGTTAGTTTGTCGGGTTCAAGAATTGGAATCAAAACGAAAGTTCAATCACTCATGCCCAATCATCCACGATTTCGATCGACGACCATCCTTTCCGTCCGGCGCGACGGCCAGATCGCCATGGGCGGCGACGGCCAGGTCACGCTCGGGGATTCGATCCTCAAAGCGGACGCAATCAAAGTTCGGAAGCTCTATAAGGATCGCGTCCTCGCGGGCTTTGCCGGATCAGCGGCAGACGCCTTTGCGCTGCTGGACCGGTTCGAGGGCAAGCTGGAGGAGTTCAAGGGAAATACGCGCCGGGCAGCGATTGAACTGGCCAAGGATTGGCGAACGGATCGCGTTCTACGCCGATTAGAAAGCCTGTTGGCCGTTGCCGATGCGGATGCGAGCCTCATCCTGGGCGGGAATGGCGACGTGATTGAGCCGACCGACGGCGTCATCGCCATCGGCAGCGGCGGCACCTGCGCCTTGGCAGCGACGCGTGCGTTGATGCAGCACACGTCGCTGAACGCTGTCCAGATTGTGGAGGCGGGGCTGAAGATTGCCGGGGAAATCAACGTCTACGCGAACGATCGCATCAACGTGGTTTCCTTGTAGGTCGTGGCGGGGGCCGACTTCGAGGTCGTCAAAGGTCGCGCCGGGTCGTCGATGCCGGCCGCAAACGCCTGTCGCACCACGTCAACAATCGAATGGGCCTTCAGCTTTCGCATGATGCCTGCCCGATGGGCCTCGACAGTTCGTTCACGAATTCCGAGTGCCTCGGCGATGACACGATTGCTGCGTCCCTGAACGAGTTCGAGTAAAACCTGATTCTCGCGACGGGTCAGCTGGGACAGTGCTTTTCGGCATTCCTCCCGACACACCGCGCGTTCTCGCTGCTGCAGATTGTTCTCAAATGCAAGATGAACGCGATCGATCAGCCGCTGCGGCTCGACCGGCTTCTGAAGGAAATCTTCGGCCCCGGCCCGAACGGCTTCAACCGCAGTGGCCACATCGCCATGTTTCGTGACGAACAGGATCGGTATCGGCATTTCGTTCTGCATGAGCCGCTTCTGCAGGGCCAATCCTGTCATGCCCGGAAGGCGAACCTCAAGAATTACACAAGCGTCTACTTCGGAGTCGAAAACATCGAGAAACTCTTCCGCGGATTCGCATTCGACAGTGTTCAAATGCACCGTCGTCAAGACGCGGCTCATCGTGCCGCGTGATTCGGAATCGGCGTCAATAAGGTAGATTCGACGATTCATGATTGTCATTGGGGCTCGCTCGCTTTCTATGGGTTCCGAAATTGAGACACTTGCTGCCGAGTCGGCCTTGGGGATTTGACACATCGTCGAACAATCGCGATTCGACCTTTTCTGACATGAATGCGTCAGAAGGTCGTACACGACGAAGCATCGAAATCCCGAGTTCACGCTCCGAACTCAGTTCGAATGCAATCAGATTGACGATCATCTGCGGCATCGTCATATCCGCATTTCGCACAATCCCGTCAGGCGAATTGGGCGAATGCACTGACTTATCATCCCAATTTTCCACCGGGTTTCTGCCACGATCATCGGAGATTATACCGATGGGCTCGAGTGTTCCTGATTGCGCAATGCGAACGATCGACCGTGTGGCAGTCACAAAGCCAGTTGTGGCGACATGATTGTGAACGGCGTGTCGATTCGAAGAGAAGATGTCGCGATATGTGATTTATGGCACAAGCATGTTCAACGCGAGGACGATTCGATTTGTCCAATGAGCTTGTAAACGAGCTTAGCCGCAAGGAATTCTGTCTGCACTGTGCCGGGAACTGGCACGACTTCGACGACATCGGCGCCGACAATCGTCTTTTCCAGTGCAACGGCGCGAAGCAAGTCTGTGACCTGGTACCAGTCGAGACCGCCCGGCTCGGGCGTTCCGGTTCCCGGAGCGTATGCGGGATCAAATCCGTCGATGTCGATCGTGACGTAGACTTTGTCGGTCAAAGAGGAAATGGCCTGCTCGATCCACAGTGGATCTTCCCGCGTTTCTCTGGCGGAGATCGGAGAGAATCGGTTCTTCTTCATGAAGCGATGTTCGTCGATGGAGTAGTTTCGAATTCCGACGGCAACGATTGGAACGCCCATCTCAAGAACGCGGCGCATGACACTCGCGTGGCTGAACGGCGTGCCTTCATAGCTGTCGCGAAGATCCGCATGGGCGTCAATCTGCAGGACGCTGACGTTTCTGTGCTTTGACTTGACGGCCCTGACCAGCGCGCTCGTGACGGAATGCTCGCCCCCGAGTCCGATCAGGAATTTTCCGTCGCGCACGATCCGCTTCGCTGTGCGATGGATATCGTCGTGCATGGCGGCGGGGCCGGATGCGTTGGCGGCGATTGGCGCGACCGTGTGGATACCGACGCTGTGGAATTCCCGTTCAAGTTCTTCGTCGAACCATTCGACCTGCTGGCTGGCCGTGATAATCGCCCGCGGCCCGTTGCGCGTGCCACCCAGAAAGCTTGTCGTTGCGTCGTAGGGGATCGGCAGCACGGCGTACCTGGACGACTTGTAGTCCGAGTGACGCGGTTCCAGGCCCAGGAAATTGTCGTATCGAATCTCGCTCATGAGCGAATGTCCTCGTCGCGATTGCGGGATGTATCAGCGTCCACCACGTCGGGGAAGGGTGCGCGAAGCGGTGATTGGACGCAAGCCGTGATTTCAAAACGAGATAAGCGGGCAATTTCAGTTGACGAGTCAGCCAAACTATGACATAAAGCGTGCTGAAATCGGATGTTCGCGGCCGGCCCAACGGGCCTGTGCCGCTGTATGACGTAGGTGGGAGAATTGTGCCATGACTCATGTCGTGACCGAGCGATGCGTGGATTGTCGATACACGGACTGTGCGACAGTGTGCCCCGTCGAATGCTTTTGGGAAACGGAGAACCCGGCCATGCTGGTGATCGATCCGGACACCTGCATCGATTGCGGACTCTGTGTGCCCGAGTGCCCGATTCACGCGATCTATACGGAAGAAGAACTGCCGGAGCCGTACGCGGAATGGACGGCGAAGAACGCCGAATTGTTCAGCGGCGGCACAAATATCACAGAAAAGAAAGATCCCCTTGACGGCGCTCTTTCGCTGGAGCAAATCCAGCAGAAGGAGAAAGACAAGGGTTGGGATATTCCCGAGCCGGGCGGCGTCTGATCCGCGGGCGAAATCCAACAGTGAAACCAGGATGGCATCAGTCGGCCGCGGGGGGGCTTGCGCTTCTTATATCAGCGCTGGGGCTTTGTGCGCTTGTCGGCTGTTCCGAAGCGCAGCCGCAACCGACGGTGTTCTACTGTGACGGCGCGGGCTGGTACTCAAGTGCGAGCTCAGTCAGGTCGGGACTTCAAAAGGCGGGTTTTCGAGGCAAGTTTACGAATTACGCGTGGAGTTCGTATCTTGGCGCAACGACAGACCACTTGATCACGGCGCGAAGCCGCCTCGTGGCGAGAGGCCTTGCTCGGAAGATCGAAGATGCTCGGCAGGGAGCACCCAACGAGCCGATCTGCGTGATGGGCTTGTCCGCCGGCACGGCCGTGGTTCTCAATGCCGTCGAGGAACTCGCGCAGGGCGTCAAAGTCGATCATGTCGTACTCTTCTCGCCGTCGGTTTCATCAAAACGCGATCTCATCCCCTTGATGAATAATCTGACGGGCCGCCTATATGCGACGACGAGTCCGCATGACGGGATTCTCAAGTCGATCGTGACGAACGCCGACGGTGGCGATGGTCCGCCGGCGGGTTTGTCGGGATTCCAATATGTCGGGCAGGGCGGTCGTGTAGGCTCCAATGCTTATGATCGCGTGTTCAACATTCCCTGGCGGGCATCGTTTCTTCAATACGATTGGGACGGCGGACATACGAGTTCGACGAAGCCTCAGTTTGTGCAACATGTCGTTGCGCCCAGGCTGTTTCGAGATCGGCCGCATCCGCTTGATCGACCACTGAGTTGGGGGGCGCTGGCGTCGGACGAAGGCGCCGCGGATTCGGCGATCGTGCTTGGAGACATCGGCGATCAGTGACTTGTCACTCGTAATCGAATGACCGGCCCCCTTGGGCGTCAGCTTGGAGATCATGAGAAGACGCATCAGCCAACGAACGCTGCAAATAACTGCAATGATGGCGGTCGGTTTTGGTTTGTGGGGTTGTGCCGGTCGCACGGCGTACCAGCACGGCGTTGAGGCCGAAAAGCGCGGCGAAGCGCATCTGGCGTATGCGTATTATGCGACGGCGGCCCAATCGAGCCCCGACAACAGATCATATGATCGCGCGATCCGTCGCCTGGGCCCCATGGCGGCCACGCATTGGATGACGGAAGCCAAACTGGCACGCGCGGAAGGGCGATACGGCGACGCATGGAAAGCGTGCATGCGGTCCCTGGCGATTCAGCCGGATCGATCCGAGGCGCTCTCATTCTACGACGATTTGCAGAGTCGTTACGGTCCGCGTTTGGCCGGCGTCGAACGCCAGTGGAAGCAGACGGGCGGCAAGGCGTTGGCGATCGAAGTGTCTCCGAAGACGCCCGCCGGGCGTGCTGAGTTGCCGGAGTCCAGGCCGGATCTTCGGGACACGGAAAAGCCCGAGGAGGCGGCCTCACGGATGGCGCCACCTGCGATCAATCGTCCCGTTCGGGACGTTGATGACGCCGATGCGTCTGGCGAATTCGTGGCCGTGCACAAGTTGTCCCGGGACGGCGATCGTGAAGTCACGAGTGTCGACGGTCTCGTGATTCGGTTCCGACAAACGTCGAACAATCTTTCCGTCGATTTCGATCTCTTCGACGGCGATCGGCGCGTCCAGAAAATCCGCGAACTCAAGGCGGGCAACTCCCGGCTCTTGCTTTCGCCGCGGGGCACGTGGTATCGATTGAGCGTTCTCAAGGTTGATCATGCGGCAGAATCGGCCGAAATCGGTCTCAATCCCGCCTGACCGGACATCCGGCCAAGCGACCTTCAGGAAAATTCCGGGAAAAACTTGGCCGTCCCGAACCTGCCTGTCGCATTTCTAGACGGAGCGCGGCGCGTCCGTTCAAAGCCGGTTCACGTTTTGACTGGGAGATCGCGTTGTGAATTGAAGTGTGTGCAGGGGTATCCAACTCGCGTAATTCGATTGATTACCGACGGCCGTACCTCGCAAATGGCTGATTTTTTAGTTAGAGGAGTTTTCAGAAGATGACAGCGAAGACGTATCGAAAATTTTTGCCACGCGCCATGGCCATGGGGCTTGCGCTATTCGTGGGAATGGCTGGCGACTGTCCGATGGACGGCGGCATGACCGGCAACACGAACGGCAACACGAACGGAAATGACAATACGGGCGGCGACCCGGGTTCGACGTTGACGCCAGTCAACACGGGACTCGACGTTCACAACAGTGCGCGGGTCGCGGCAGGAGACGGGATCATTGCCTACGGCACGGGCGGTTTTTCCGGTGTGGACTGGATCCGCAAGGGAGACGCGACCGGTCGCGGCGTCACGAATGCCGACGACTATCGCGCGAGCTCATTTGCAGTGGTCGACAAGAAGATCATCTGGGTGAAGAGCGCCGAT
>JAJDEC010000073.1 GCA_029259995.1 Phycisphaerae bacterium | reverse complement strand
GGGACACCGGGTGGCCCATCCCTTCAGGGATGGGGGCGCGACGATGCGAACAGGTATCAACTTGTTCGACTTGATTCAGCGCACACTCACGATCGTATCGTCGCGCCCAACTCGTGAAATGTGGGCAATCCGCCTTTAGGCGCGTCCCGCATCGCAGCAAGACCAATTATTCTGCCCTGCGGACCAGCACAATCACTGGTCGTGCCTCATCGTCAAACACGCGCGCCACGGCGTATCCCGGCATCGCATCACACAGCGCCGCTGCCAGCACGTTTGCATCAACCGGTTCATCCGGCTGATCAACCATCGTCACGAACCACTTCGGCCGAATGCGACCGATCGCCTCGTCGCGCGCAGCCTCCCCCGCATCGCGCGCCAGCCGATCCCACTTCGCAGCATTCGGATAAATCCGATCCGCATAATACTGCACCTGCGCCAGATTCTGATCGTCCGCGAGAATCACGTCGCCTTCACTCGCCGACTGCCGAAGCCAACAACCCGCCTCGCGCAGTGCCATGCGACCGGCATTGATTGGCATCACACCGTAATAGATCAGCGGAAACAACGCGATCATCAAACCCGACGCCCAGATGGGAATGAACTTGTATCGCGAACTGTCGGACGATTGCAGAATCGCGAGACCAACGAGATGTACAAACCCGGCCGCTGCCCACGGAATCGTCAGCGCGATCGGCACAAGCATATAGCGAGAACTCAGCTCGCCGTACTTCAGCACCCGCGCCGCAACCAACAACAACTGAATCGTCGCCGCGATTCCACACAACAGCGCAAAGGGTCGCGCCGCTCTCGGCGTCGACTTGATAAACAAGCCCGCAAGAAACAACGCCGCGAAGACATAGCGACCACTGCGGGCCCATTCTTCCGCCATCCTGCCCGGCAACTTTGCTGGCCCGACGGCATTCGCAAACACGAGGGAATTCGATGAATCGCCCGCCACGCTCTGGCGGCGATTGGCGTGCAACACATTCGGGCTGTTGCTCACTGCGGAGGCCGTCGTCGAAGGAAAACGCGCCATGAAGACATACGGCCCCGCAATCGCGCTAAAGGACACGAGAAACAAGACCGACGGCAAGACCGCTCGCCGCCAATGTGCTCGCGTCGCAACAACGCCTGCCCAGATGACAACCGCCGGCAACAAGCCGATTGCTTCTAATCGAAACCAATAGGCCGCGCCGATCACAACACCCGCCGCCGACCATCGAAGCCACGCCCATTTTCCAAGCCCCGTCGCGAGCAACGCGATCGCCGCCAGGTATAGCGCCAGGTGCGGCATGTCGCTTAACACATCCGCCGACAGCTGCGCGCCGTGCGGCCAGAACGCCGCGAGGAGCCCCGCCACTGCCGCAACTTTCCGATCAAACAAGCGCAGCGCAAGAAAGTAAACCAACGCGCAAACGGCAACGCCACCAACGCCCGCGATGATCGTCCCTGTCGCCTGCCAGTCTTCAGGCGTCTCCGCGGCGATGATCGAATCCGCAGCCAGGATCAACCACGAAAGCCCCGGCTGCTTTGTCTCGATCCGCATACGGCGGACTGGTTCGTCAGCCAGTTTTTTCGCCATCTCCACAAACCAGACGCCATCCCGACTGATGCACGCGTCCGGCGCGGCGACAACCGCCCTAAAAATCGCGGCTGTCAGGATGATCCCGAGCAATGTCGGCAGGTGAATTCGATGCGGATTCGACATGACGACATTATGGCAGGCCGCCACGTCGTGGATAGCCGTCACGAAGCGAAAGCGCGTCGAACGTGTCCGCCGCCCGCCGACACGCTACAATCCACGCGTCTTTGGATCCGAATCACGAAATATCAGCAGGTGTATCCGTGTCCGTACTCGTTGAATTCTCCATGTCGCCGATGGACAAGGGATCGTCGCTTTCGAAGTACGTCGCCCGCAGCCTCGAAATCGTGGCGTCGAGCGGCGTTCCCTATCGACTCGGCCCAATGGGCACTTGCCTGGAAGGCGAATGGGAAACTGTCATGGGCGTGATCGAGCGGTGCTATCGCCGAATGGCGGAAGATTGCGAGCGGATCACCTGTTCGATCAAGATCGACGCGCGCCATGGTTCAAGCGGCCGCCTCGATTCCAAGACCAAGGCGATCGAGAACATTCTCGGACGTCCGCTCGATCAATAACCGGACCGATTCAAGACTTACAAGAAAAGGCCAACCACTCATGCCCGACATGTCGCCCGACGCAGCCAAAGCCATCAGCCGTATTCCCAGTGGATGTTCGATCCTGACAGCCCGCACGCAGACCGATCGAACCGGCATGCTTGCGTCCTGGGTTCAACAGGCCGCATTCGAGCCGCCCATCGTTTCCGTCGCTGTCAAGGCGGGCCGACCGATCTCGGACATCATCCAGACCGCCGGCGGCTTCGCGCTCAACCTGCTCGGCGAAAATCCGGGACCGATGTTCAAGCACTTCGGCAAAGGATTCGCCCCCGGCGAAGAGGCCTTTGCCGACCTCGACACGAACGATGTTGAATTCGGCATCGCAATCCCCGATCGAATCGCCCTGCTCTCGTGTAAACTGGTTGCGACGCAGAAGGTTGGCGATCACGACGTTCACTTCGGCGAAGTCGTCAGGGCGAACGTGGACGAGGCGTTGCCGACGCCCTACGTGCACATTCGAAAATCCGGTTCGAGCTACTAAGTACGAAATGGGAATCATTCATCTTGTGGAACCGGCTGATCGCCGCTTCGTTACAGGCGATAGGCCCGTAGCCGATTCAATGAATCATTCTGCATTTCAGCTTAGCCGTCGAACCGAAGATCGATAACCGGCAACCTGGCAGGAACTCAGCAGCAGCGAACAAGACAACCATGAACATATTCTCCCTCATCGCGGAAGCGCTCGTCAGCCTTGGAAAAAACAAGGTCCGAACCAGCCTGAGCATGCTCGGCATCGTCATCGGCGTCGGCGCCGTCATCGTCCTCGTGGCCATGGCCCAGGCAACGAAGAACCGCGTCGAGGACGAGATTGCCCGGATGGGCGACGACTGGATGTGGATCGGTACCTGGGGAATCGCCAAGAGCGGCGCCAGAAAAGGCAACGTCGAGCGCAAGCCCAACCAGACACGCGACGACGCCCGCGCCATGATGGAGCAGTGCTCCCTGATTCGCGCCGCCTCCCCGAGCAACCAGATGCGGATGCAGATCAAGAGCAGCTACAACAACTACCAGTCCGGCGTCCGCGGTGTGTTTCCAAACTTTCACGATATCCGCAGATGGCCCGTCGTCGTCGGACGCATCCTCAACGAGGAGGACGAGGCAACCGGAAATCCGGTTTGCGTTATCGGTCTATCCGCTGCAAAGGAGCTCTTCGGATCGATCAATCCCGTCGGCGAACAGATCACAGTGAAAGGCGCCCGGTTCACGATTGTCGGGCTTCTCGCATTCAAGGGCCGCAGCGGTCCGCGGGACAACGACGATGAAATCTTGTTTCCCTACAAGGTCTTTCAGCAGAAAATCGCCGGTTCGGAAATCTCTTCGACGATGCTCGCTGCTGCACACTTGAACGTCGATCCGGCCGCCGCG
>JAJDEC010000072.1 GCA_029259995.1 Phycisphaerae bacterium | reverse complement strand
ACGCACGCGCTGTCTGTTGCGACCCGCGGCGCCGACGTCGACTACTTGCTCTTCGTCGATTGCGATTGCAAACTCGTTCCGGGTGCGATTGCCGCCATCATGGCAAAGGCGACGAGCGAGCAATTGGAGTTCGTTTCCCTCTGGCCGATGCTCGATCTTGCCAGCCCGTCGGAGCGACTTATCACGCCCGCAGTCAGCTGGCTCCTTGGCTTCTACACGTTGCTCGGTTCCAAGGCCGCCCGCGATGGATCGCAAGTCGTTCTCGGCAACGGACAATTCATGCTTTTCTCCCGCAATGCTTACGATCAGATCGGTGGTCATGCCGCCGTCCAGGCCGAACTCGCCGAAGATGCCGTCATGGCCAGGAACGTCGAACAACTGGGGCTGCGACGATGGGTGGGTTGGGGCAAGGGCATCTACCTGAGCACGCGCGACAATTCCCTCGCGAAGACTGTCAACGCCACGACACGCGTCGTCATCGGCAGCCTCATCAAGCCCGTGCGCGTGTTCTTCAGCGTTCACGTGATGCTGGGAGGCGTCGCGTCGCCGCTCTATCTGGGCGTGCCCGCGGCGATCGCCCTGTTCGTTCGGCCCGACATGACGCCGCTCTGGTGGATTGCAATTGCCGCATGCGTGCATCTGATGGCAATGCGTTTCTGCATTCGCCGACTGTTCAAGATGACGTTTCTGCACTGCCCATCCGTCTTCGCGTTTTCCATGGGCGGACTTGTCGCCGCAGCCGTTGTGCAAAAAGCCTATCGGGTGATCACGGGACGAGGCACCGTGAGATGGGGCATGACCGACTATCGCGTCAGCGGTTCGCGTATTGTCACGGCCGTTCCGGCGGCGGGCTCAGTCGCGCCGCGCTCCGCCTGAGGCGTCGCCAAATCGCTCCGCCGGAAAGAACCTCAGCGTGTCGAGGTTGACGTCCTGATGAATCGTCATTTGCAGCGAAGTGACTTCGCCAGCGCCATTCAACGCCGCAACATTCAATGTAAAGTCGTCCAGTTCGAACGTGTCGCCGATCCTGGGTCGATAATTCGCCCCCAACGTGAGTCGATGCGTCGGCGTGTCGAACAGCGCCGGGGCTTCGCCTGTTATCGTAAACTCGCGAGATGACACGCGACGCACTTGTGCGTTGGCGCCCTGAAGCGACAGAAAGATCGTCCGCACATCTCTGCCATTTGCAATGCCCGACATTCGATCGCCGGCGCAGATCAATTCAAAGGGAGATGCGGCTGCCAGGACGATGACAGTATCGCCATCCAATAGCGGCGCATCGAACGAATGGGCAATTGTCTGAAGGCGCTCGCGTGCAGCGGCTTCATAGTGATTCATCAGGTAGATGGTCCCGACGACGCAGCATACGCTGACAATGCCGTTTGCAGCGAGGAACCACTGCCTGACCCAGATTGACGGTTCGGAAGTCGCTGTCTCGTCGATCTTTCGGGGCATCAGCAATCCCGCCAGCAACCATGCCCAACCGACCGTCGCGATCGACAGCGCCCTGGATTCCGGAATCGTCAGCAACGCCGGCGAAACGAACGCAAGCGTCCACAATGCGAAAAACACGATCCCCGTGCGTCGCTCGTGCCATTGTCGCTGCACGATCCATACGATCGCCAACCAGCAAACGGTACCGGCGGCCGCGACGATCCATCCAACAGTGGGAGACATCTGCGGCAGGATCGCGATCGGAATGCCGATCCCCCAGATCGTCGCATAGAGCAGGAAACTCTGGCCGATCGTGACAATTCGCTCCAGATCAAACGTACCCGCGCTTCCTTCGCTTGTTTGAGCGTACCAAACCAGATAACTCGTTGCGGCGAGCGCAATTGCACCCGCGTACCATCTCTGAGCCCTTGCAATGGTTGACATCGATCGAATGCGAGGCGAGAGAATTACATGTCCGACGACGACGGCCGCGAAGGCAACGGCCGGCTCTTTTGACATCAGCGCGAACACAAATCCGATCATGCCCGCCGTCGCCGTCGCGAGACGCGATCGCTTTCCGAGTTGAAAATACACCGCGCCCGCCATCGCAAGACCGATCAGGACAAATAGATCGCTGCGATTCGAAATGAACGCGACGGGTTGCGCCAGGCATTGCGATATGCCCAGAAGAAACGTCGCGAGTCCCGCTCGAACGGAATCCGCCTCAATGCATCGAAACATACGATGAACGAGCACCAATGCGATCAGAAACAGGGCGAGACTCTCGATCCGCGGACCGATCGGATTCCGTCCGAAGAGTTTGACGTCGAGCCAGAACGACCTTTGGGCGATCGGTCGTTGAAAATCGATGCGATGGTTCTCTGGCGCCCACCACGGATAGGTTCCCCGGCTGCGCATCGTCATCCAGTCTTCGTGCGTCGGCGCGAAACTGAACAAGTCCAGTTCCGGTCGCTCGCCCTTGTTGAATTGCTCCGTCTTGCGAAGCAGATTCAGATCATCAAAGACAAACGGCCCGGGAATCGTCCATGCATAGAGCAGCAGGGGGCCGCCCAACCAGAAGATCGGCGAGTGGGCAACGCGGCGCAGAACCTTGAAGGCGGTGTACTGATCGAACACGCCGCCGATTATCGACGCGTAGACGCCTGCGGCAAGCCGGGCATCGGATTGAGTGCGGGGTTCGGGCGAATACGGGCGACAGGATCGACGCGATGGCGACTGGGATTGAACCACTTGCGATCCGCAGTACGAATAAAAAGTGCCCGCGTTATTCCGGCTTTTGAAACAGGATCGACATGTCGGACCTGTAACTCAGCCAGTAACCCAAAACGGCGTAGAAACACCATCGCGGCGACAACAGGGCGCTGCGAAGATCGAACGGCTGAAAGAAAACGTCGAAGCTCCCATCCTTCATCGATTGATACCACTTGGCGGCGCGCGTGTTCATCCCGAACCAGGGGCGATCGTGATAGGAGCGATCGTAGAACGCCGCTGTGCGCCATTGTCGATCGCGTCCCATTTTCTCCAGGATGTCGCGCGGATAGATATGCAGGTGATACGGGGCGTGCAACTCGTTGGGGAACTTCTTCGGCAGCGCCGGGTCGATTGCGTCCGCATTCGGCGTTCCAACCAGAATGTATCCGCCCGGTGCGAGCAGCGCATCCAGTTTGCGTAACAACGCGTCGGGATCTTCAACGTGTTCGATCACATCCTGCAGAAGGATGTAGTCGAACGGTCCGGACTCCAGAACGCTGACATCCCCCGTTTTCGCCGGATCGCCATACGGATCATATCCGTACACATGTTTGAATCCGCGCTCACGCAATGCCATGCAGAACAATCCGTTTGCGCAGCCGTAGTCCAGAAACCGATGTGTCCGCCGCATCCCGTGTCGCAAAAATCGCCTCGCCAGATTGCGATAGAAAATCCGCCAGACGAGATCGAGCTTCGCCTCCGTGAACGGATAACGACTGTAGTAGTGATCGAGATCGACGACATCCATGCAATGGATCGTGCGACATTGGCTGCAACGCCAAAGGCGAAACGATCGCCCTGCGAATGCCCGCACATGACAGGAAACTCGCGCGATCGTGTCGCTCGATTCGTCAAACACGTGATCGCAGACATTGCATCGATCGCGGACACGATCGGTTCGAACCGCCGCCGGATCCGTTTCAATGGCCAGGGATTTCGCGTCCAGAATGTAAACTCGCTTTCAATTGTTGATGGCTCGATCCAGCGCACCTGCGCTTTCCCGATGTTCTCTTGCGCAGGTGACGATATACCGAATCGCGAGGATTCTCGAACGCGCATCCTTCGCCGATGTTCGTCGGGACTTGAGCACCATTCCGCAGTCCAGTGTCCCGGTCCCGGAATTCCCGTCGCGGATCCCGGTTGATGCCACGTCGACCTGAGGGGTTGCGGCGATTCGGGTGTCGCCGATCCCTTGCTCAAAGTTGGCCCAACGTCGCCATTCTGGGGATTCGGGCTTCACGGGTTGGCGAAGTCGGGGCAGGAAGGTTTGCCAATCACGATATGCCCACCCGTCGGTCGAACGGCCAGATTGACAATCCATCCGGTTTATCGTGGAATAATCGTTCTCAGCACTCTCCGGGGCGTAGCTCAGTCTGGTCTAGAGCGTCTGCATGGGGTGCAGAAGGTCGCTAGTTCGAATCTAGTCGCCCCGATTCATAAGCCTTTTAATACGCTGCATTTGTGAGTTGCCTTCTTTGTGTTCATTCCGACTGATCTTTCTTTACACTACACTTTTGAGCACTTTTCTTGCCTATATTCGAGTTGTTTGACCCTTCGTATTTCGCCGTAATCGCGGATTCACAGTTAGATCGTCTGCCGCGATCGCAGAAGGTCTCTGGCGTTCTGACTTCCAACTACATTATGCCGTCGAGAACTGTGCTTGGGCGGTCCAACTGATCTCACCCTGGCGATTCGCCGCAGCGAAGGAACCGTGAATGGGCAGTCGTCTAGTGGTCGAACAGCGTTGACGCTTTATTGTCGATCGCAAGGCGCGATGGACTGGCGTTACTCGCGATCCTGGGTTGTTCGATGCAATTCGACGTTGTGGATCAATGCGGCGAGACATGATTGCACGAAAGCCCGTCTCGTCCAGCCCAGATGCGATCCGTCGCCGGCAAGCTCGCTGAAGTCGGAGGCCCATCGCACATGGATGAACTTCTCGTGGTACAAACTTCGAGATTCAACATCCGCGAGGGCAAGTGTTTCGAAGCCTGAGCAGCCGGCGGCGAGTGTATGGCAGGGATCGACGGTTCCAAGAATGGATGTCCCGTCCCCCGGGAACGCAGACCAAGCGATCTGAGGTGATCTTGTACCTTGGTCCGGTTTCCAGGGAACAGGTT
>JAJDEC010000071.1 GCA_029259995.1 Phycisphaerae bacterium | reverse complement strand
CCTTTGTCGAAGGGGACGTTCGCATCGAGGTCGTCGAGGCCGCGGATCGTGTCGTCAATCGGCTGCGCATTCAACGTCTCGAACCCGTGACGGAGGACTAGACACGTGGCGCTGGTCAAGGATTCGGCCATCGTGTTGCGTCGCCTCGATTTCAGTGAAACATCGCAGGTGCTCGCCGTCTTCACGCGTGAGCACGGTCAGCAACGCGTCATCGCGAAGGGTGTCAAACGCGGCACCAGGACGCGGGCGGGCATCGGAATCGACCTGCTCGAAAAGGGCGATATCGTCTTCACGGCGCGCCCCGGCAAAGAGGATCGCCTTGCGACGCTGACGGAATGGCGGCAACGGGACGGCTATCGCCATCTGCGCGACGATCTGGCGCGGATGTATGCGGCGGAGTACGCGGCGGACGTCAGCGTTCAGTTGACAGAGGCCCACGATCCGCATCCGGGTCTGTTCGACGCCCTGGATTCATTCCTGCTCGCCCTGCATACACACGAGGCGGCGGATGCGTTGTCGACCTATCTCTGGCAATTGCTTCGAGAAATCGGCCTTCGGCCGCAGATGGACGAATGTGTTTCATGCGGGAACTCAACGCTGGAACTATCCGTGTTGTTTTTCAGTTCGCATCAGGGCGGCGCCATTTGTCCGGCCTGCGAACCGCGCGTCGCTGAGAAACGGCGATTGTCGAAGGAGACGGCGATCCTGCTGGACGGCTCGCACGAAAACGTTCCCGGGAGTGTCTTTCCACTGCTGGACTATCACTTGCGTGAAACGATGGGGCGGCCGTCCAAGCTGTCGTCACTCGTGCGGCGGGCCTTCGGCGTTCGGCATCGGGCCTAGTGTTGTGCTTCAAGTATTCGCGTACCTCCAGGCGGGGAGTGCGGGCGAGACGCCCGCCCGTATGTCGCTCTTGTGCCTGTGCGGGCGAGACGCCCACTCTCCCCGAATTCAGAATCGAGTTCGAATTCGGACGTTTGGATAAGGCGCTACACTTGGCTGGGTGGAACGGCGTAGCGCGGCACTGTTGCGTGATTCGGCACGCATGGAGCTACCCGTCGCGAGCCCATCCCGGGGACACTGGCGGCAAATCGGCGTTCTGAGGCATCATCGGGGGAGGGCTTATCGCTCAGCCGAACCTGGCCGGATTGCGGGCGGCACGGGGCCGAGTCGTCGGAACGGCGATTCCGGGGGCAGGCTGACGATGCGTCAAGATTCACCATTCCTGATGGACAGCGGTTTTTCGGTAGTTTATTATCCCACGCTCGGTAACGATGTCGGAGAACTGTCAATAACGTGCATGCCGTCCGGCCAAGCACTTGGGCAACTCTGATCTGCGATGCCAAGGCTCGGTCCGCCTGTGGGACCATTTCTTAGCGACCCGGAAAGTTTTGTGAGGTCGCACCGGCCCAATTCGTAGGAAGAAACAATGGCCAAGAAGTTGTACGTTGGGAACCTGAGTTACTCCGTCACGGCGTCGGAGCTCCAGGAAATGTTCGGTCAGTATGGCCAAGTCGTCAGCGCCGAAGTGATTGAAGATCGGCATACCGGCCAAAGCAAGGGCTTCGGTTTTGTCGAGATGGAATCGGATGACGATGCCCAGTCTGCGATTGACGGGCTGGACAACACGGAAAGCAACGGTCGCACGTTGAAAGTCAACGAAGCACGACCTCGCGAAGATCGCGGCCCGCGCGGCGGTGGCGGCGGCGGCGGTGGTTATCGCGGCGGCGGTGGCGGCGGTGGCGGCGGCGGCGGCGGTGGCTATCGCGGCGGTGGCGGTGGCGGCGGCGGCGGTGGTCGCGGCGGCGATCGCGGCGGACGCGATCGCTACTAATCAGCCACGCGGCTCGATTTGTAAGAACGCATTTCAAGAAGGAGAACCTCGGTTCTCCTTCTTTTTTCATGCGCAGGCATATTTCATGCGCAGGCATATGGGGGGGCGATCGTGTGTGTCATCCATCGTCGTGAGACGGACCTGACGGGCCGGGCGCTCCCAGGCCTCGTCTTCGGCGTGACTTCCGTCTGGTCGGGCCGTTCAGCATGAGCGTTCATTCAAGTCGCGCCAGCGACGTCGAAACGGCCTGAAGGGCCGACCTATGGAAGCCCCGGGTCAGTGACAGTCGCGAAGCGACTGGAACGCAGCCCGGGGTATGCGTCACGAACCACGTGGTGGAGTCCTGAAAGGACGACCCAATCAACGGCGCGAATGGACGAGTCTCGTTGTGGGATCGAATCGTCAATGTCAGGTCATTGGCACGATGTCTTGAACCGATCAGTATCGTCGCAGTACATGCAATTGCATTCAGATTTGCGTGGGCTGCGAATGTCGCTGCGTAGAACGTCCTTTCAGGACTTGTGCGCTCCTTGGGCGGCGAACCCAGGGCTGCGCGTCGACCGCTTCGCGGTCTTTGCTTGCCCTGGGCTCCCGGAGGGCACGCTTTCAGCGTGAGGAGGCGGGTCGGTTCGGGCTCGCGAATGGGTCACGCCATCAGCGTGGTTTTCGTCCTGTCGGGGTCATTCAGCGTGAAGAATCATTCAAGTCGCGCCAGCGACGTCGAAACGGCCTGAATGGCCGACCTATGGGAGCCCCGGGTCAGTGAAAGTCGCGAAGCGACTGGAACGCAGCCCGGGGTATGATTGATCGCAAGTCACGAAAGTCCTGAAAGGACGACCTACGCCTAATCCCAAACATATCGTTCGTCGAATTCGATCTTGTGTCGTATGAGGAACGACCGAAACTCTTCCTGAAACGATCGCGTTCGATGATGCTCGTGTTGATTTTCAATGTAGTCGATGACCTTCGCGACGTTGGATTCCGAGACGGCAAACGCGCCGTAGCCGGCCTGCCATGCGAATGTGTTGAATTCATCCCCCTTCGATTTGATCCACTTGGACGACGACGATTTGACGTCCTTGATGACATCGCTCACGGCATGCGTGCGCGACAGATCGAATAGGGCGTGAATGTGATCATCGACGGAGTTAATCAATCGCGGCACGCAATTCAGCCCCTTGAACACAGTTGCCATGTAAGCGTGGAGTTCGTCGCGGATCGGGTCCGAGATCAACGGCTTGCGATGTTTGGTTGAGAAAATCAGATGAACGTGCAGGCTGGAAAGCGATTGCGGCATGGTTTCACTTCTCTTCGTGATTGCTGGGATCATGGATGTTCCGAATCGTTATCGTAGGGTTGATCGTCAATTGCGGAATTGACTGGCGATCGGCCGAGTGCCAACAAGGTGACGTAGAACGTCCTTTCAGGACTTGTGCGCTCCTTGGGCGGCGAACCCAGGGCTGCGCGTCGACCGCTTCGCGGTCTTTGCTTGCCCTGGGCTCCCGTAGGTCACGC
>JAJDEC010000008.1 GCA_029259995.1 Phycisphaerae bacterium | reverse complement strand
ATTACACGACACCGACGTGACATTGCACCTCGCGCCGCACACGATCCGCTCGGCGTCGTTTCGTGCCTTCGAACACGACGCAGACGGCATCGCCGGCGCCCCCGTCGAATCGATCGCCACGACATATCGCGGCGAGATCGTCGATCAAGCCGGCAGCCGCGCCGTCGCCTCAATTCGCGACGGCCGAATTACCGCCTACATCCGCGACGCCGACGGTCGCATCTGGAGCGTCCAACCCGCCGAGGGCGTCGATCACGACGCATCACCCGAGGCCCATGCGGTATTCGCCATCGATGAATTGCCAGCCGGCCCATGGCACTGCGGCGTCGATGATGCGCCGCCGACCACACCGACCGGCGGCGCCCCGCGCGGCGTCATGACCAGTTGCGATCCGATCGTCACAAAGATCGCGATCGTCGCCGACTTCGACTATTACGTGAACAACGGCTCCAGCGCGCCGAACACGATCGCCGCCATCGAGGCGATCATCAACGCCGTGTCGTTCATCTACGAGGAGCAGCTCGGCATCCGCTACGAGATCGAACAGATTGACATCTGGAGCGGCGGCAACCAGATCACGCCCGTCAGTGTCGGCGGAGGCGAAATCGACGAGCAGACGCTGCTCGTCGACTTCAAGGACTGGTACAACGCGACACAGCCCGGCGTGAATCGTCGATTCGCGCACCTGTTCTCCGGTCTGAACTTCAACGGCAACGTCATCGGTCGGGCATATACCGGCGTGCCCTGCAACCTGTCGTTCAGCTACGGCGTCGATCAGATCAACGGCCTTTCATTCGCCCGATACGTCTCGCTGGTCGCGCACGAAGTCGGCCACAACTGGGGCGGGAATCACTGCAACGGATTCCTCAACTGCGACATCATGCTCTCCGGCAATTCACCCATCGGCACGACCTTCGGGCCCAATGCGACCAATGACATTCTCGGCGCGGGCGCGCCGCTCTACTCATGCATCACGCCCGCCGTCGCCGGCGCCGATTGCAACCACAACGGTCTCTGCGACAGCGTCGAGATTTCGATGGGAACGGCTGACGACAACGACGGCTCCGGGGTTCCGGACGAATGCGAAGTCGTGCACAACACGACACAAGGCCTCTACTACGCACGAATCTCGACGGCGATCGTCAACGCCAACCCCGGCGACGTCATCGTCGTCGCGCCGGGCGTGTATGCCGAGAGTATTCATTACCTCGACAAGGCCATCACGCTTCAGAGCAGCGCCGGTCCCGAAGTCACGACCATCGATGTCACGGGGCTCGGCACGCGCGGCGTCATTCTCTCCAGCGGAACCCTCGACGGCTTCACGATTCGCGGCGCGACGGGCGGCAGCTTCACCAACGCCGGCGGCGGCATCGAAGTCCTCTCCGGCTCGCCGCTGATCAATGACTGCATCGTGCGCAACAACACGATGCCCGCCGGCTGGTTCGGCGGCGGCGCGTTCTTCAACGGCGGGTCCTCCCCGACTGTCTCGAATTCCATCTTCTGCCAGAATTCGCCAACCAACATCCAGGGCGCCTATACGAATGGCGGCGGCAACAGCTTCCCGGCCGTCTGCCCCGTCGTCCAGACGTGCGGCAGCGCACTCGGCGACGTCAACGAAGACGGATTGATCAACGGCGGCGATATCGCGTCATTCATCGATTGCTTCCTGACAGGAACGACCGGCAACGGAAACTGCCTGTGCGCCGATCTCGCAGGCGGCGGCGCCGTCATCAACCAGAGCGATCTCGTCCAGTTCGTCAGCCTGCTCGTCTCGCCATAGTCTGTGCTGAGAACATGTCCCATTTTCGATTCTACGCCTATCGGTGTCTCGTCCGAGGTTGACGACGATGTGTGATTTGGTTTGATTCCTCAGTTGGCTTGCGATACAACGTCCTCGACGACAGCCCGTCAACGCAATTCGAGGACAGCCTGTGATTCAGACCAAAATCGTCGCCACGCTCGGTCCTGCGACCGACTCGCTCGAAATGATCCTCAAGCTGATCGCCGCCGGCGTGGACGTTTTCCGCCTGAACTTCTCCCACGGCACGATCGAACAGCACGCCGCCACGTTCCGCCAGATCAAGAAGGCCTGCGAACAGACCGGCGAGATGATCGCCGTCATGGGCGACTTGTGCGGTCCCAAGATCCGCATCGATCCCGTCGAGGATGACGAGTTCGAGATCGCCCGCGGGGACAAGATGGAGATCGTCGCCGAACACATGGTCGGCGGTCCCGGCCGCGTCTCGACGAATCGCCCCGAATTGGTCAAGGAAGTGCAAGTCGGCCATCGCGTCCTCATCGACGACGGCATGGTCCGCCTCCGCGTCGATCGCGTGCTTGAAGATCGGCTCGAATGCACCTGCGAAATCGGTGGCATGATTCGCACGCGCAAGGGCCTCAATCTTCCCGACAGCGATCTCGAAATGTCCGCCCTGACGGACAAGGATCGCGAGGATCTCGCCTGGGCCCTCGAAAACAACCTGGACTACATCGCCCTCTCATTCGTCCGAAGCGCGAAAGACTTGCAGGAACTTCGCGAGTTGATGCCCCTCGAAGATCGCTGCCGTATCGTCGCAAAGATCGAGACCGTGCAGGCGATCAAGTACATGGATCAGATTATCGAAGCGTCGGACGTCATTCTCGTCGCCCGCGGCGATCTTGGCGTCGAGATGGAGCTCGCCCGCGTTCCGATCCTTCAGAAGCGCATCGTTCGCCAATGCCAGAACGCCGCCAAGCCCTGCATCGTCGCCACGCAGATGCTCCAGTCGATGGTCGACTCCCCCGTCGCCACGCGCGCCGAAGTCAGCGACGTCGCCAACGCCATCCTCGACAAGGCCGATTGCGTCATGCTCAGCGCCGAAACGTCGGTCGGCTCCTATCCCCTCGAAAGCGTGGAGATGCTCTCGAAGACGGCGCTTTATACCGAAGACGAGATGCGGCTCCGTAATCGCGCCTCGCGAATGGATCCGGCCCTGACGATGCGCCGAGTCACAACCGCCGTCGCCCACGGCGCCAGCCTGCTCGCCCGCGAGCTGGAGGCGAAGCTCGTCGCCGTCTGGACGGACACGGGCAACACGGCCCGGCTGCTCAGCAAGACGCGCCTCGGCATGCCCGTCGTCGGTCTCAGTACCGACGAACTCGTATGTCGTCGAATGGCGATGTACTTCGGCGTCATTCCCATCTGCATGTCGCGTCATCGTGAAATTCTTCAGATGCTCCGCGATGTCGATACCGAATTGCTCAAACGCGGCCTCGTCAAGTCGAATGACTTGATCGTCGTCGTCGCCGGGACGCGCCTCGATCAGACTGGCGCGACGAATGCGCTGCTGATTCACCTCGTCAGCGACGGCGAAACCAATGTCCCTGTCTTTGCATAGCCAAGTCCACGCCAATCGCGTCACGCAGATCACTGCACGATTACCACGATTTGGCGCAGCTATTGCCCGATTCGCGGCTGCCAACGCGCAGATATTGCGCCCGCAATGACTGCCATCCATACGACATCAACCGATCGCCGATAAACCCCTACCGGCCGCATTGCGCGCGAATTTCCGGTCAAGGAGCGGCCCCCATGCACGAGACATGCAAGATGGACAGAACCGCAGCCGGATCCCCGAACATCAACCCTGGCGTCGCCTCGGCCGACACGCGCCCCGCTATTGTGACGCCCAACGTCACGACCGTCTGCCATCCCGTCTTCGGGCTGGATCGCGGCGGCCTGGAACAACAATTGATCGCCGTCGTCAATCGGCTTTCTTTCGACGCATTCAATCACATCGTCGTCGTCCGTGGATGGAACGACGACGCCGCGCGCCGTGCCGACATCTTCGGTCCCAACGTCACAGTGATTGGCGACACGTCGACCGGCCCTGATCGTGAATGGGCCCGCAAGCTCGCGACGATCCTCGAATCAAACGCCGTCGACGTTCTGCACGTCCGCGGTCTGTCCATGCTCGTCGACGGCGTCATTGCGGCGGAATGGGCCGGCGACGTCCCCGTTGTCGCGAGCTTCCACGGACTGGAAGACGCCGACGTCCCTGTCAGCGGCATAAGACGCAAAGTCACTCGCGAAGCGCTGCTTCGCTGCAAATCGCGATGGGCCGTCGGGCCTGATGCGGCCCGGACGGCCTGCGACACGTTCAACCTGCCGCGCGACAGCTTCGACGACGTTCCGAACGGCGTGGATACGTCCACGTTCCGCCCTGCGAACGATCGCGACGACATCCGACGACAATTCGACATTCCCCTCGATCGATTCATCTTTCTCTGCGTCGGCAACATCAAGCCTGTCAAAGGTCACGATGTCCTGATCGATGCGTTCATGTCCACGCCCTTTATCGACGAAACGACACTCGTCCTCGTCGGAATGGATCATTCCGACGGCGAAATCCCTCGCCGGGCGAGGATGTCGAAGCCCGGACGAGACATCCGCATCGTGGGCCCGCAGGACGACGTGCGTCCGTGGTATCAGGCCGCCGACGCGTTCGTGCTGCCCTCGCGATGGGAAGGCCTGTCCAACGCATTGCTCGAAGCCCTGGCCTGCGGCCTTCCGGCCATTGCCACGGATGTCGGCGGCAATCCTGATGTGATCCGCGACGGCGAAAACGGCCGCCTGATTCCGGTAAACGATCCCCGCGCCCTTTCGATTGCAATGCATGAACTGGCCTGCAACGCGCCGCTCCGCTATCGACTCGCCGACCAGGCCCGGCATTCCGTGATCGAGCGATTCGACGCCGTGAAAATGTTTGAATCGATTGCGCGCCGTTATCGAAGCGCCGCCAGACATGACTCGACGGCGATCGCGACATCCCGTCCGAGATCGGAGACAGTGACTGCGTGACCGCGTTTACCACTCATTCGGAACTCTCAACGCCGAGCGCTTCGAATCGAATCGCAGAACTCGTGCGCTATCGGCAGCTCATGTGGATGCTCGCATGGCGCGATATCCGCGTTCGCTATAAGCACTCGATTCTCGGCGCCGCCTGGGCCGTCGTCCCTCCCGCCGCCATGATGGTCATTTTTACATTCGTCTTCGGCGAAGTCGTCGAAGTTGAGCGGGAACGACTGACGGGCAACGCCAGCCTGCCCTACTCGCTGTTCGCGTTCAGCGGACTCGTCCCCTGGATGTTTTTCGCCAACGGACTCACAGGCGCCATCGGCTCACTCGTCTCGAATCGGCCCCTCGTCACCAAGATCTACTTCCCACGCGAAGTGTTTCCGCTTTCGGCCATCGTCAGCGCGTTTCTCGATTTCGTCATCGCGTCTTTCGTCCTGATCATCCTCTCAACGCTATTGCACTTTTACCCGAACGGATGGCACTTTCAGGCGTCGTGGACGATATTGCTGATTCCGTTCGTCGTCCTGGTTCAGATCATGTTCATGGCCGGTCTCGGCCTCCTTCTGTCGATGGCGAACCTGTTCTATCGAGACGTCGGGTTCCTCTTTCGATCGATCATTCAGCTCTGGATGTTTGTCACGTGCGTCGTCTATCAACTGGAGGCGACGGCCCCATGGAAACGCATCCTCATTCAGTTGAATCCGATGACACCCATCATCCGCGCCTATCGGGATTGCCTGATTCACGGAACGTCGCCGTTCGACGGACCGTTTCTATACGCCGCGGGCGTTTCATTCATGGTGCTTGCAATCGGCTGGTCGTGGTTTCGCCGACGGGAATTTGAATTCGCCGAGAATATCTGACAACCCTGTGACATTGGATCGACTCGATTCGGATCAAGAATAGGACTGACGCACAGCGCAATGACCACCAGCATCCAAGCAGACGGAATCTTCAAGAAGTTCCAGCGCGGCGAGCGTCACAACTCGCTTCGCGACGCGCTCGGTTCATGGCTCCGTCTGGATCGCGGCCATCGTCGCAAGACCGGCCTCGACGACGCCGAATTCTGGGCCCTGCAGGACGTGACATTCAAAGTCAGCCCGGGCGAGGCATTCGGCATCATCGGCCCAAACGGCGCCGGCAAGAGCACGATGCTCAAACTGCTTGCCGGCATCCTGCGGCCCAATCGCGGACAGATCGACATCGAAGGCCGCGTGTCGGCACTGATCGAAGTCGGCGCCGGCTTCCATCCCGATCTGACAGGCCGCGAAAACATCTACATGAACGCCGCAATCCTCGGCATGCGTCGCCGGGAAGTCGATCGCAAGTTCGACGAAATCGTCGAGTTTGCAGGCATCCGGGATTTCCTCGACACGCCCATCAAGCGTTACTCCAGCGGAATGTATGCCCGCCTCGGATTCTCCGTCGCGGCCCACGTCGAGCCCGACGTCCTGCTCGTCGACGAAGTACTCAGCGTCGGTGATCGCAATTTCCGCTCCAAATGCATGGACAAGATGCGCGGCTTCCTCGATCGCGGTGTCGCCGTCGTGTACGTCTCCCACGATCTGCGCTCTGTCGCCACATTCTGCGATCGGGCCATGGTCATTTCCGACGGCGCCGTCCAATTCGTCGGCGGTGCCGCCGAAGCAGTCGCCCAATACCATCAGGCCTGCATCGAGGCCAGCATGCTCCCCTCCTCCCGGAAGCGAACCCTCGTGGACGTCTCCCCGGTTCGGTTCTTCGACAAGGCCGGCCGCGACAAGCAGACGTTTACGCCGGGCGAGGAAGTCAATATCGAATTCGAAGTCCGCTACAACCACGCCATGGCGCGACCTTCATTCGGACTCTCCCTCATACGCGCGGAAGATCGCCTCGTGATGTTCGAAACCAGCAGCACGCGAATGCATCACAACACGCCGCCCGCCGTCGAAGGATCGTGCAATCGCGTGCGATATCGAATCGATCTGAACGTTCCCCCGGGGGAATATCTGATCGGATACCACGTGCGCGATCGGGATTCGGCCCTCTACGCCGCGGCAGCCATGCCGGAAGACACGCGGATCATGGTCATCGGCGACT
>JAJDEC010000070.1 GCA_029259995.1 Phycisphaerae bacterium | reverse complement strand
CAGACACCATCGCTTCGATTCCGCTGTTACATAATAATGTTGTGGCCATTCAAACAAAACGCCGGATTGATCGCGGACCGTCCGAAGCGTGATTCCCCGTATGCGGACGTCCATGTTGTCCCCTTCCAGAACGACTGGCGCATCGAGGGAAATTGAAAATCGACCAACGGCGACTTCATCAATGAATGCCGGCAGGTTTTGAATACCCTTACATTCCGGCTCGTCCCAGCCACCCCAGAGTGATTGAGGATGCTGTTCCCATTGTATTCGACCAATTCCGACGGGAAACGACGGAGGCACCCACATCGGGTCGCATTGTCCGACATGTTCAAAGCGACCGCCGGCCGCTTGGATGACGCTGTTCACACTTTCGCAATAATCCTCTGTAAACGTTGTCATTGTCGATGATCCAACAGGTCCACGCGGGGCGAATTCATCCTGTACCCGAGCCCAAGCGGTCGATATCGTAACGAACCGATCGTTCGAGGCGAAGTTCGGACGATCGCGGCGTCAGTGCCGCGCTCACATGCTTGCCAGGAAGGGCAGGCTTGGCGCCCGACATGACGCTCGACGCCGTCGTGTCCCTGCAACGGGCCTCGCCCAGGCGGGCGGAACGCCGAATTCTGAACTATAATCCCGCCATATGTCGTCGGTCAGGAATCTGCTCCATCACTTCTTCCCCAGGATCCCTCTTTGAGTCTCGCTGCGAATCTACTCGGTCTTCCGCGCATGCCGCTTATGGCGCGGCGCAACTACATCCTTGAAATCCGGCATCTCGTCTTCTGGGGCATGTTCGTCGGCATGTTCGAGGGGACGATCTCGTCCATCGTCGTCGCCAAGACCTTTGGCGGCAGCGACTGGCTGATCACGTTCGTCATGGCGACGCCGATGCTCGCCAACCTGCTCGGCGGCGTCTGGGGCAGCGTGCTGACGGGCCGGCGGAAGGTCCGGCTGCTGATGGGGCTCGGCCTTGCGGCAGCGGTCGTGATTGCCACCGTCGCCCTCGCCCCGATGACGCGATTCGGCGGCTACGTCTTCGCATGTCAGATTCTGCTGGCCCGTGGATTCCTTGCGGGATGCATCACGGCGCGCTCCGCGATCTGGAAGCACAACTACCCGACGCGCATCCGTGGACAGATCGCGGCCCGGCTTCAGATTGTTCGATTCTCGATGGCGATCGGAATCGTGCTGACAGTCGGCGCCCTGTTCGATGCGCGACCGGATCTGTACATCTGGATCTATCCGGCGACGGCACTGATCGGCGGGATCGCCGTCATACTGCTGAAGCCGATGCGTGTACGCGGCGAGGAAACTGAAATCGCCGGGATCCGCGCCGCCAGCGCTCACGCGGCGAAACAACCGGGGGCTCAGACACTGTCTCCGCTCGAACAGGGCATTGCCGTCTTACGCGACGATTCGGACTTCCGGCACTATTGCATCGGCATGATGTTTCTCGGGTTCGCCAACATCATGGTCATGCCGCTGATGACGATCATCGTCACAAAACGCATGGGGTTGACCTATCGCGACAGCGCCATCCTGCTCGATATCCTGCCGCGCGTGCTGATGATGGCATCGATGCTGCCATGGGCCCGATTGTTCGACAAACGGGGCGTCGTGCACTTCAGGATTTCAAACGCCGTGGCATGGACCACGGCCTCGGCCTTCGCAGGCATCGGCGCGGCGTTCGTTCCGACGGCCGCATTCGACACGATGATCGGCTTCGTCCTGATCATCACTTGCATCGCGCTGTCGCGGGCCTGTGAAGGCCTGGGCAAGGGCGGCGGCGCGATCGCCTGGAATCTCGGGCATCTGCATTTCGCCAAGTCGGAACGAGCCGACGTGTATATGGGAACACACGTATTCCTGACAGGATTGCGAGGCCTGACAGCCCCCTTCTTCGGTACCTGGCTCTACCATCGAATTGGCGCGTTTGCGTTCGTTGTCGCCGTCGGCCTCGCCGTCACGGGCATGCTGGTGTTTCGCAGCCTGGCCAGAGTGCAACGCGATCGGCAGCCGGTACCCGCAGATTCCGCCGCCTCGATCGTTTGATCCCAGTTACCAGCTGCAACTTGCGTAAATACACAGACTTCCATCGATTTCATTTCAGTTGCATCCGAAGGGTATCCGTCTAAGATGAACCCGGTTCGAGGAGCCTCGCTCAAAAATGAACTCGTTGAATACGACTCTCCTCGCAGTAACGGACACGCCCATCTGGGATGCAATTGCGCGCAATTGGGCGCTGTTCTCGATCATCCTGACGATCGCCCTGCTCGTCGTCGTCCCCATCCTCGTCCTCAATAAATACGTTCGAATCTGCCTGAACATCCTGAAAGACACGGAGCCGCCGCTGTTCATGGGCCAATCCGGGTTCGTCCCCCTGGCGGGCGAGGATCGCGACTTCCACACGGCCGACGGCATCCGCATCCGTTCCACGATCATTCCAACAGCCGTACGAAAGCCAAAGGGCTTCATCGTCTTCGCCCCCGAATTCAAGAGCACGCGTCATAGTTGTGCGCGATATTGCCGCCCATTGCTCGACGCGGGATATGACATCATGACGTTCGATTTTCGCGGCCATGGCGATTCCGCATTCGAGGATGGCTATCAGCCGCGGCAATGGGCGAGCGATCGCGAAGTCACGGACATCACAACGGCGATCGCCATTGCTGAAGAATGGCTGGAATCGCGCGGCCGGCCGCCTCAGTTGGGACTCTTCGGCATTTCGCGCGGCGCCGGCGCGGCGCTGATTGCGGCGGAGCATCGCGAGAGCGTTCGGGCCATCGTGACGGACGGCGCGTTTTCAAGCGACTGCACGCTGGAGCACTTCCTCAAACGCTGGGCGAGTATCTTCGCGAAGGTTCGCGTTGTCGCCGAAAATCACCCGCCGGAATTCTGGCGTTTCCTTCGCTGGTGGGTCTTCTACAAGGCAGAACGAACATTCAAATGCCGATTCCCTTCCGTTCGGAAAGCGCTGGTGCGAATGCTGCCGAGGCCGATCCTGTTCATCCACGGCGCCCGCGACAGTCACATTCCCGTCAACCAATCGCGACTTCTTTACGCCCAGGCCGCACAACCGCGATATCTCTGGATTGTCCCGGGTGCGAAGCACAATCAATCTGTCGACGTTGCCGCCGAGGAATACGCGAAACACACGGTTCAATTCTTCGATCGATATCTGTCGGACGATCGCGATCCGGCGAATCTCTATTACGGGGATCTGATTGAGGGGATTACCGCCAGCGAGCGCGCGTATCACCACATTTCCCTCGACACGGAATCGGCGGACGACGACGAAATGCTGGTTCGCACGGGCGCAGGCGATCAGGATTTCGAATAGAATGCCACGTCGCGACGATCGCTGTCGCCACTGACTCAAACTCGATACAAAACCCGACTTGCTCGCGAGACAGGGCGCATCCGCGCACAACGAAACGACACTCCACGCAACAATGGCACTGGGCGATTCAATCCTGGGATATCTGGCGGCGGCGCAAGCGCGACACGTCACGCGCCGATTTAATCGCGCCTGCGACAATGCCACGCGCGAACAGGACGCCGTCCTGCGTCAATTCCTTCAGGCGACGGCGGGAAGCGAGTTCGCCCGGACGTTCGGACTGGATCGCGTTCGCACGTATGCCGACTACGTGTCCGCGGCGCCGATCCAGTCCTACGAAGAGATTCGCCCGTACGTGCAGCGTCTTCGCGACGGTCACATCGCCTCCCTCTTCGCGCCCGATACGCGCATGCTCATGTTTGCCCTGACGAGCGGTACGACAGCGGAGCCCAAATACATTCCCGTCACGGATTGGGTGCTGAATTCGAGCCGGACGGGCTGGAACATCTGGGGCGTCAAGGCGATTCTCGACCATCCGGGAACCATCGTGCGGCCGATCGTCCAGGTCACAAGCCCGATGGACAATCACAAGACGCCGACGGGGATTCCCTGCGGCGCGATCACGGGCCTTCTCGCGAATAACCAGAAACGACTCGTGCGAAGGTACTACACGTCGCCGCCGTCGATCGCACACATCGCGGATTCCCAGGCCAAGTACTACACAATCATGCGGCTCGCCATCCCCCGCGATGTCGCCTGGATGGTAACGGCGAACCCGTCGACATTACTCCTCCTGGCGCGCACGGCGGACGAGCATCGCGACATGATGATCCGCGACATTCGCGACGGAACGCTCAGCGAGAGCATGGACGTACCGACGGATGTTCGGGCGTCACTCCGTTCGCGATTGAAGCGCGATCCCGTTTGCGCGCGACGATTGGAGCGCCTTGTCAGTCAGCACGACGGGCTTTATCCGAAGCACTATTGGAATCTCGGGTTCCGGGCGCATTGGCTCGGCGGCTCGATGGGCCTGTATGAGTCTCAGTTTCCCGAGTGGTACGGCGACACGCCCGCCCGCGATATCGGTCTGATCGCCAGCGAAGGGCGCATGTCGATTCCTGTCGATGATGGAACGTCTTCGGGCGTGCTTGCAATCCGAACGCAGTTCTACGAGTTCATCCCGGAGTCCGATTACGGAACGCCACAACCGAAAACGCTGCGGAGTCATGAAGTCGAAGTGGGCGGCGCCTATTTCATCGTGCTGACGAACGGAAGCGGACTGTATCGTTATGACATGGGCGATCGGGTTCGCGTGACGGGATGGAGCGGCGAATCGCCGATGATCGAGTTTCTCAGCCGCGATTCACACTCGTCATCCATGGCCGGCGAGAAGCTGACGGAAGACCAGATCGTCCTCGCGATGAAGCAGTCAACAACCGGGAATTACACGATCACGAGTTTCGTTCTCGCTCCCCGTTTCGAAGGCACGCCGCGTTATCGGCTTTACGTGGACGCGGCCGACGCCGGCGCCGCGGCATCGCTCGAATCCGCCTTCGAACAAGCGCTCTGCGAGATCAGCGTCGAGTACGCCGATAAACGGAAGTCGCTGCGATTGTCGGCCGTCGAACTGATGTGCCTGCCACCAGGCTTCCTGCGAAGCCGCGATCATCAGCTGCGCCGGCAAAGGTCTCATACGGCCGAGCAGTTCAAGCATCAGTATCTGCTTCCTCGTCCCAATCTGGATGACGATCTTTCCGCAGCCGCAACGCAATTCGCCCCCGCAGGCTGACATCAGGCAGGCAATCGTCCCAATAGACGCGCCACTGTTACCGGCCGAATCGCAATTCCAATCGATGTCGGAGCGACCCGTCGCACCTGGTTCCGCAATTCCCCCATTCGCCAATGGCGACGATTGTCGATTATCGGCGGGTCCGTGTGCGCTTTCGCGTCGCGCATGGAATCCGGGCGACATTCATTGACTCAGTAACCCGCGCCGGAATATCGTATGGCAGGTTTAGGGGAACCATACTGACGAGCTGCTCTCGCCGTGACGACCCGGGTCGGTCGCCGCGGCCCACGGAAACTCACTTCCATCGCAAGGACGCGACGTCGCCCATAGGGGGAAGGGGCGAAGTGCATTTCCATATCGGGCCGGATCGCGAATGCAGTTGTCAATATTCATCGGGGGATGAAGCACACATGACCGGGGCACAGAAACAAATCGCCATCGTCGGCTGCGGCAACGCGGCTCAACGCCATGCGTCCAACCTTCGCAAGATGTCGAACGCCGTGATTTCCGGCTGCCACGACACGCGCATCGAAGCCGCCGAAGCATTCGCGCTCGCGAATGAATCCCGCGCCTACGAAACACTTGAAGCGCTGCTCGACGCGAACCCGGACGGCATCGTGATCTGCACGCCGCCGTCGACGCACGTCGCCATCGCCGAAGTCGCGCTGGAGCGGGGAATCCGCGTGCTCTGCGAGAAACCGCTCGCGCCGACGACGTCGGAATGCGAGTCACTCGCCGACGCCCGAGGTCTTGCCTGCGCATTCAAGTTTCGACACTTGAAAGGCGCGAGAGTCCTCCGCGATCACATCGCCATGGGCGGCCTGGGACGAATCCTCACGATCCGCGGCTCGGCCCTGTCGGATCTCAGCATGGCCGGCCGCTGGTTCAGCGATCCTTCATTGTCCGGCGGCGGCGTCCTGCTCGACAACGGCGTCCATCTTATCGATCTTTGCCATTATCTTGTCGGACCTACAGAGAGCGTTTGCGCCACAATCATGGGCGGCAAGCGCGGTCTCGCCGTCGAAGAATCCGCAGCGATTCAAATGCGCATGCACTGTGGGGCGACGGCCGAGTTGTTCGTCAGCTGGGAAGCGCCGGCACCCATGCCGCCGCTGCTCGAGATCTGGGGAACTGAAGGTTATGCCACGCTCGGCTACAACTACCAGATCCTCGACAGCCAGAAGAACTGCGTGCGCGCCGAAGAGGCCAACGGCACCTGCGTGTGGAACGAAGTCATTACGAACTTCGTCGCATTCGTGAATAACGAATCGCAGCCGATGGCGCGATTCGAGGATGGATACTCCGCCGTCGCCGTCGCCGAGGCCGCCTATGCCTCCGCCGTGACGCACATGTGGGAGACACCGTCACAGTATTGCACATTCGTACGTTAAGTCGCCTCGGACACGTTGTCCGAGACGCTCCAGACAGTTCAAAACTGATAATCTTGCCATCACTCGGGGGAGAGATTCCATGGCAGCGATTCCAAGCCATACCAACAATCAGGCGTCCACGGCCGCCGTTCCAAACGACGGAAACGCGAGCGGACGCTCCTTCGGTGCGACAGAGATCGAGATGCTCCGCGAAGTGCTCGAACGCGGCACGCTCGTGAGCCAGGCCGGCCCCGTCGTTCCGCAACTCGAGCGGGCGTTTGCCAAATGGGTCGGCGCGGCCCATTGCACGGCCGTTTCATCGGGAACGGCGGCACTGCACACGGCGATCGCCGCCGTCGATCCGAAGCCGGGGGATGAAATCATCTCCTCGCCGATCACGGACATGGGCGCCGTCATGCCGATCCTCTACCAGGGCGCGATCCCCGTCTTCGCAGACGTCGATCCGCGTACGTGCAACGTCACGCCGGCGTCGATCGAAACGCAAATCACGAAACGCACCTGCGCCATCATCGTGACGCACCTGTTCGGCAATCCCGTCGACATGGACGCCGTCATGGCGATCGCAAAGAAGCACAATCTGAAAGTGATCGAAGACGCAGCGCAGGGTTTCGGCGCGACCTACAAGGATCGGCTTGTCGGCACGCTCGGCGACATCGGCTGCTTCAGTCTGCAACAAGGCAAGCACATCACCTGCGGCGAAGGTGGCCTCGTCGTCACGAACGACGACAAGACGGCCCGCTTCATGAAACTTTATCACGACAAGGCATGGCCATTCGGCGAAGAGAACCCGGATCACGAGTTCCTCGCGCTCAACTACCGAATGACGGAACTGCAAGGCGCAGTCGCCCTGGCGCAGATGGGCCGGCTCGATGAGTTTGTGCAGCACCGCCGCGAAATGGCGGCAAGACTGACGGCGGCGATCCAGGACATCGACGGCCTTGTCTGTCCGTGCGACGCCGCCGACTCAACCAACGTCCATTGGCGATACGCACTGCGCGTCGAGTCACCGCTGACAAACGCCGATCTCGATCGGCTTTCCAGCGCATTGCGAGAGATGGGCGCCCGAACAGCGCCGCGCTACACGCAAAAACTCGCCTTCGAATATGGCTTCATCAAGAACCGGCGGATGTTCGGCGATAGCGGTTATCCGTTCGTCGGACCCCAGCGCGACGGGGCGACGGAACCGCTCTATGACCGAGCCGCCTTCCCGGGCGCAGTTGAAGGCCTTCAGCGACTGCTCTGCATCGCCATGAATGAACGATTCGACGCGGCGACGATCGATCGCATCGCGGCCACGATTCGCGAGGTGATCAAAAGCAAGTGAACGCGGCGGGTGAATCCATCCTGAATCGCACGGCGAACGAAGCGCCGGCGCTCCCAACGAACGGAGTCGCGCGACCGTCGACAACCGCGACGGATCGGATCGCGCGATTGCCGGCGGGATCGATCAACATCGATCTCGACACGTTGCGGGATTACGCGCCCGGCTATGGATTCACGTTCGATCGAGCGGCCGATCCGGTCTACGAATCGGCCCTGCCGCGATTTCTCGAACTCCTCGAGAAACTCGACGTCCCCGCGACGCTGTTCACGATCGGTCGCGACGCGATCAACGCAGCGCACGGCGACATCCTTCGGGATGCATTCAGGGCTGGGCACGAACCGGGCAACCACACGATGACGCATCCGCGAAAACTCTCGAAGATGTCGATGGACGCGATGCGACGCGAAATCGTCGATGGCCACGAAGCCGTCGCAAGCGTTGCGGGACGCGAGCCGGTCGGCTTCCGATCGCCCTGCTACGACGTGTCAGGGCGCGTGCTGGAAATCCTTGACGAACTGCATTATCGCTATGACTCATCCGTGCATCCGACAATCCTCGGCCCCGTCGTCGACGCCGTCGTATTCCTCAAGTCGCGCGGTCGATCGCGCGAGTGGCGGCCCGGCACGTACTTTCACGCATTGGCGCCGCTGAAAGCGTATCGGCCGAGTCGCACGTCGCCCTGGCGATCCGGCAATGACGGCGAATTGCTTGAGCTGCCGCTGTCGGCCGTGCCCTGGACCCGGATGCCCTTCTACGGCACGTGGACGCAGGCGACGGGCAAGAAAGTCTTCGATAAGTCACTCAAGAAGATTCGCCGCAACGGCGGCCTGTTGAACTTTCATTTTCACGCGATCGAACTGCTGGATCTCAATGATCCCGGCGTCGACCAGAGATTCCGCGTGCATCCAGGCATGACACAGCCGCTGGAAGAACGACGCGCAACGCTGGAAGCAATGATCCGCGACTTCAAGGCAGCCTACGAACTCGTCACGCTTGCCGAGCTGGCGAATCGATCATCGATCAACATGAGTCACAATCATGGCGGCGTTCCGCAACATGGTCGTGTGGAACCGGCGAATAGCCGGTTCAAAAACGGGCGAATCGCCCGTTCCACACACGACAAGGCGGCCCACACAACCGAAAGTAACCACGACAACGAGAACCATCGGAACGGGACATCGGGGGACATCTCGTGAAGACACTCACACTCATCATTCCATGCTACAACGAAGAGGACGCGCTGCCGCCACTGTTCGAGCGGCTCAAGGCCCTCAAGGACGCATTCTGCGACGACGTCGCGATTGACTTTCTGTTCGTCGATGACGGCAGCAGGGATCGCACGCCGGAAATGATCGAAGCGATCGACGAATCACTGAAGCCATCGCGCCTCGTCCGACACGAGAAAAACCAGAGTCTCGGCGGCGCCATTCGAACGGGTTTCCAGAATGCCACAGGCGACTTTGTCGCGCTGATGGACGCCGACTGCACCTACGATCCGCTCTATCTCGTCGAGATGATGAAACGCATGACGCCCGGTCTCGACGTCCTGACAGGATCGGAATTCCATCCCGAAGGCCGGATCGAAGGCGTTACGCCCTTCCGGCTCTTCCTGAGTCGCGGTATGTCGCAGATGTATCGCGTCCTGTTTCGCTCGCGGCTTTACAGCTTCTCCTGCCTGATGCGCGTATTCCGACGGGAAGTCCTCGCCGACATCGCGCCGCGAACCAACGGCTTTCTGAGCTGCACGGAAGTGCTGCTCAACGCCCAGCGGCTCGGCTACACGATCGAAGAATTCCCGCTCGTGCTCACGCAACGACAACACGGCGAAAGCAAGATGCCCGTCGTGCGAACGATTCTCGACCATCTGAAATTCATGGGTAAAGCGCTGATCCATCCGCCCAAGCGGTCGGTCGCGACCGGGAGGCATTCGTGATGCGTACGGCAGTACTCGGCGGCGGAATTGCGGGACTCACGGCGGCCTATCGACTCGCCAGGCGCGGCGTCGACGTGACGCTGTTTGAAGCGACGGACAAACTCGGCGGACTCGGCGGCTGGTTCAAATACGACGGCTATCGACTGGACAAATGGTATCACGTCCTGCTCGACTCGGACGCCTACCTGCTGGGCCTGATCGCTGAGCTCGGCCTGCGCGATCGCGTGGACTGGGCCGAAACGACGATGGGCTTCATCGTCAACAACAAGCACTATCCGTTCAATACAGCCGTCGATCTGCTGAAATTCGGCGCGCTCAAGCCGCTCGATCGCATCCGCACAGGCATGGCGGCGCTATACATCACCAAGCTGCTTCGCAACGGAAGACCGCTCGACAATGAGCCGGCCCACACGTGGCTCGTGCGCATCTTCGGCCGACGCGTCTACGAGAGCATCTGGGAACCGCTGCTGATCGCCAAGTTCGGCGACATGCGCGATCGCGTGCCCGCCTATTGGGTCTGGAATACGCTCAATCGCGAGAAGAACGGATCGCAGGAAGTCAAAGGCTACGTCCGCGGCGGCAACGCCGTCATCGTCGATCGACTCGTGGAGGAAATCGAAAAGGCCGGCGGTCGCATTCGCCTCTCAACGCCAGTCACTTCGATTTCTTCGAATGCCGACGGCGCGACGCTGGATGTCGCCGACGAGGCAGTTCACTTCGACAACGTCGTTTGCACACTGCCCTTCTCCCGGCTCAACAAGATCGCCGACAAGGCGCTGCTTTCGAAGATTCCGCAGTCGTCCATCGACTACCAGGGCGTCGTCAATGTCATGCTCGTGACGCGTGAACGACTGTCGCGCCACTACTGGACGGCCGTCGTCCGCAGCGATCTGCCGTTCCAGGGCGTCGTCGAAACAACGCACGTGGTTCGCCCCGACGCCATCGGCAATCGGCATCTGCTCTACCTGATGAACTACTGCCGCCCCGACAGCGACTTGTACAAACGAAGCGATTCGTTGCAGATTCGCGACGCGATCGACGGTCTCGGACGGCTCTATCCCGACTTCAAGGAGGACTCCGTCGCCGACGCCTTTGTCTTCCGGGCGCCGTTCGTCGAACCCGTCTGGCCGTGCGGCTATCTGAATGCCCGACCGCAATCACAAGTGATTGACACGCGCGTGTTTCTCGCAACGACGGCCCAAGCCTATCCGATGGTCACATCGTGGAATACAAGCGTCAAACTCGCAGACGATGCGATCTCGGCGATGCTCGGCAGGGAATCCGCCGTTGTGTCCGCGTCCACCGACGCCGCGGCGCTCGGCAACGCCGCCGCGTCCATCGTCAACGGCGCCGGTACAGCCCCGATCGCCTAATGTGTAGCGTCCGCCCTCTGCGGCGGACGACGAGAGGCGCTATTCTTCGTTGCGAATCGACCGCGGAACTCGCAATGTCCGGCTGAGTGCGACTCCAGCATCGATAGACAGAGGCAATTGCTTCGTGGGTATTGCCAGAACAAGCCATCGATACAGAATGAGACTGCAAAAGTCGGCTTACGCCCAATGGCGATTGACGCGTGAATGCAAACTGCCATCTCTGCCAACCCGTCGTCTCAAATCGCCCGAAGCGCCGAACGACTGCGCCGGCGTATCGCCGTTGCGACGATTCTGATCGCAATCGCGGGCGGCGCATTGCGCGTGATGACTGTCCATCGCCCTCTGAACCATCAACTCGCGAATAGCTGGCGCGAAGCGGATTACGTGCAGATCGCCCGGAACTTCGATCGCGAGGGCATGAACATCCTCTATCCACGAATCGACTGGCGCGGCGAAACACCGGGCTTCGTCGAGATGGAGTTTCCGCTGACGCCATGGCTCGCAGCAGCCGGGTATCGGCTCTTTGGCTATCACGAACAGATTCTGCGAATGGTCTCGGCCGCGTTCTCGCTCATTGCTATGCTCCTTTTTTACGCCGTCGCCCGCGACGCCCTCTCGCGTGTCGGCGCGTTGATCGCATTCTCCGCATTCGCCTTCAATCCCCTGCTCGTCCGATTGTCGGGCTCGATGCAACCTGAACCCCTGATGATCGCGTGCGTGATTCTCACGGCGTATCACGCAATTCGCTTCGATCGCAACGGCACGACACGCAGCCTGATGTTGGCGGCGGCCGCGACGGCCGTCGCCGGACTCGCCAAGGCGCCCGGCGTTTACGTCGGCGCGATCCTCGCGTATGTATGCCTTCGACGATACGGCCTGAACGCCCTGGCCCGACCGACTGTCTGGTTTGCGGCGGCCATCGCCGTCACGCCGGTCTATTTGTGGTACGCATGGGCGTCCCAATTCTGGATCACATACGGCAACTCGCTGGGCGTCTCGAATGAGAGTCACTGGATCACGACACGCCTGCTCTGGCCGCCGACGTTTCTGCGTGGGAATCTGATCACGGAGTTCATCCTTGTCTGGTCTCCGATCGGATGGGGCCTGGGCATCGTCGCGATGCAGAAATCGCGACGACGCGGCGCCGCACGCATTGCAGCGATCTGGTACACGGCCGCCTGGATTTTCTTTCTGGCCGCGGCGGGCACATCGGGCGACAACTGGGCACTCTACTACCATTGCATCTCTGTTCCGCCGGCCTGTTTGCTCATTGGTCTCGGCGCTGTGGCTGTGCGCGGCCGACGCATGCCGGGGCAATCCGGACGCCAGAACGTCACGCCTCGACGCCTGTCGCCTCGACGTTGCGCCGTCACCGCCGTGATGCTCACGTTGATCGCGCTCGCAGGCACGACGTATTTCCGCATTCACAGTCGCGATCACGCGGAAGACTTGAAACAACTGCACGACTGCGCGATGCAGATCGCGCCGCTCCTGCCCGTTGACAAGCAAATCGTCGTCCGCGGCGGCCGCTCCGTCGACGAATTTGGATCACCCGTGGCCTTCAACGAACCGATGCTGTTCGCATGGCTCGATCGGCGCGGGTTCAATTATCCGAAAGACAAACTCGACGCCGCCGCATTGGCCGAGCTCACGCGTCAGGGCGGCGACTACTGGATCGCACGCCCGGACGAACTGGAGGAGTCCGACGCGCATGGGCCGCTGAACAGCCTGTACACAACGCGCGGCGCGTGTTCGTGCGGGAATCTCGTCGTCCTGGACTTGCACGCAGCATTTCAATCCGACGGGGCAGGCCCAAGTCTGAACTCCGCCGCCAATTCGACTTCTGAGTGATCTCTCGATTTGACACAACGCACGTCTATCACGCAAAGTCCGGATTCCATGGATGCGACTTCGACACAGACCGACGCTTCGCCGACACCGACGGCAGATGATTCAACAGTGCGGATTCGATATCGCATTCCGATGTGCCCGATTCCCATCTACATCGCGCTGACACTGGGCGTTTTCCTGCGCGTCGCCTGGCTGAACGACAAACCGCTGTGGGAAGACGAGGCGTGGACCTTCGTGACGGCAATCTCCGATCGACCGCTGATGGACCTCGTCGGCGCGGATCCGCATCCACTTTCCTTTTACTGGCTGACGCGCAAAATGCCGGCCTGGTTCCTGTCGTCCGATTGGGCGTTTCGACTGCCGCACGCCATTGCGTCGTGCCTTGCTCTACTACTTGTCCCCGCCGTTTTTCGACGACTGTTTCCAGACGATGCGCGGGCAAACGCCCCCGGCGAGTCTGCATTATCTCGCGAATCACTGATTCGCTGGTGCGTGCTCGGCTTTGCGCTGTTGCCGCTCAACGTGCGCTACGCACAGGAAGCGCGGGCGTATGCGCTTTGCCAACTCGCCGGCGTACTCGTCCTGCTCGCGTATCTGCAATGCCGGACGCGACCGACGCGAACGGCGATGCTCGGCTTGTACCTGGCGACGGCGACGAGCATGCACATCGACGGATTCGGCTGGATCACGCCCTTCATCGTCGGGCTCCACGCGCTGCTCTCCTGGAGACAGGCCGACGCGCGACGATCGATCAAGGCGATCGCATTCGGCTGCGCCGTGGCGTTGCCATACATCGGGTATCGCATCGTGCAACTGGCGAAGGCCGGCGATATGCACGCCGTCGGCTCCGGTCGGCTCGGAAAGGCGTTCGCGGCGCGATGGTTGGAATTGTCGCCCGTCGGAATTGCGTTTGATCCGATTCCGTCGAAGTACCAGTTTGTCATCTGGTTCGCCGCAGGCGTGGCGGCGGTCGTGTTCCTGGTTGGAATCGTGACGCACACCTGGAAGCAGAGCGATGATCGACGTCGGCTCATGCCGCTGCTGTTCGTCGTTCCATTCGCCGCGCTGACGCTGCTGTCCGTCGCTGCGGGCGAGATCTTTATCTTCAAGAAGTACCTTATCCCGACAGTCCCCGCCGTCGTTCTGCTGTTCGCGCTGGGCTTCTTTCGAATGACGCGCGGCTCGTCCGTCTGTGCCTTCATCGTCTTGCTGATTGTTCCGCTCGGCGTTTCTCTGGCGGGAAACGTGCGGCCGGGCGATCGGGCCGACTGGCGTGATCTTTACGAACAAATGCGAACGCATATCGCCGACGACGACGGCTTCGCCCAGCAGCAGCACTTGAACTATCCCGAGTATTCGTTCGGACCGCTGCTCGCCTATGCCTGGCGCGATGATCGACGAATCGGCAACGATCGATTGTGCGAATACACCGTGTCTCAGGATGCCGCGGAGGCCGTTCGACAGTTTGATGATACGCTCGGGACCGGCCGTGTCTGGACGATCACGACGCACTGGATGGCGGATGATCAGATGCCGGATCTCAGCGCGTTCGCCGACAAGCTGATCGAATGCAAGTCACGCGGTTGCCGGGCCACGCTCTGGAATCTTCAACAGCGCGAATCCGACGCCAAAAAACGGGGCGATCAATGATCGCTGAAGATGGACTCGGCCGAGTCGGCATGCGCCGCGCGGATCAGCCATCCTTCCAACTTGCCCGTATCCGTGCACGTCTCGATCTTGTTGCGCGTTGAGCCTTCAACGTTGACTTTGCGCGACTCAAGCAGGATGAGTATGCTCGCGGCGAGTTGTTTGGCCTTCTCCGGATCCTCGTTTGACGACAAGTGCGGATCGGCCGGCTTCTCGGGCGGCATTTCGAGATGTTCGCCCGTTGCCTTGGCGACCATCTGATACCAGGACTCGGGATAGCCGGGATGCGTGACTTTGCCGTGCTCGTCGCGCATGTTGCCGTCGAGATACTTCCAGACAAGATGCTCGCCAAGCTTGCGCCAGCGTTTCATAACGGCATCGCCCTGCGCGACGGAGTACTGCGTCAGAAACTCGGCGGCCATTGCGGGCGATTCCTTGTACTTGATCTGCGCGACGGAATCGATGCGTGGAATGTCAGCAAAGAAACCGCCCTCCAGCTCGCGCTGCACGATCTGCACGTCCTTGACCATCCGGCTGTAACGAAGATACGTGTAATTCGATACGAAGTTGAATGTCCAGAAAGCGGAATCCCAATCGAAGGAGTTGAAGTCCCCCGTCCCGACGGCGCAGCTCTTCGGCACTTCCGTGATGCTGCAATACATCGGCATATAGACAGTCGTGTAGGAATCGTCGAGTCCGAACCAGAGGATGCCGCCGATCGGATCGGGCAGCCACGACCGCATCTGAGCAACAAACGAGAATCCCGTCTGCTGCGTCGATGTGGCGCGTTCGTTCAGGTACTCCTTGCCATCCACTTTCCACGTCAAAGGTCGCCATCGATACGGCAGCTCGAAGGGCCCGGCACCGATGTCCTTCGTCATGTCCAGTTCCGTGCCCTCGTAGTGATCGCGCATCAGTTCCATCACATCCCGAGCGCTCAGCTTGCGATCGGGCTTGATCCACAGCGGAATCGGCTCCGCTTTCACGTCGCCCCTGGCGCGATCGGCGGAAATATCCTGCGACGGCGCCGCCCGACGATACATGCACCAGACGCGGGCCTCGCAGAATCGCAACGCGCCAAAGTCGTCCGGTCCGTACGCATCCGCAAAACTGAATTCGGCGTCTTCGCCGTCGAAGTAGCCCTTCTTGCGGGCGAACGTGATGACATCCTTGGCATAAAGCGTATCCGGATCGTTCAGCGGAAACTGTCGAATGCGCGGGCTGTTGGCGTGACCGGAGATGTAACCATCGGGGATCTTGCGGGCGACCCAGACAGCCCCCTTGTCGTCCGGTCCCTTGCTGATGATTTCCAGAATCCAGACTTCGTTGGGATCGGCGATCGACATGCTTTCGCCGGAACTGTAGTAGCCGTACTCCGCAACGAGATCCGTGATCACCTGGATCAGCTCGCGGGCCGTCTTCGCGCGTTGCAGACCCACGTACATGAGGCTGCCGTAATCCATGATCGCCTTGGGATCCTGAAGCTCGTGGCGACCGCCCCATGTGGTTTCGCCGATGGCGACCTGATGTTCGTTGATGTTTCCGACGACGTTGTACGTCTCGGGCACCTGCTTGATCTCGCCGAGATACTTGCCCGTATCCCATTCGTAGATCTTGAGCATTTCGCCGGGCAGATGCGTGCGGGCAGGCGTGTGATACAGCTCGCCGTAGAGCACGTGCGAGTCGGCGGCGTAGGTGATCATCGTCGAACCATCGACGCTGGCGCCCTTGGTGATGAGGAAGTTCGTGCAGGCATCGGCCGCCTGCAGCGCGCCGAAGATTGTGAGTGCGACAACGGAACGTTGGATCAATTGAGAGGGCCTCACGGACGGGTCTCCTTTCGGGTTCACGATTGCGTCACGGCTCTTGGCCGTGGGATGGCTGAAACCGAACAGTCTACCATGAAGCGACAGCGAAAGTCGAGCGAATGGAACGCACGAATGATCCCGCAGGGATCAAGCGAGAATAGCCCCCCACTTCAGTGGGGGGACAAGCACCCAATACAGCGTAATTCGTCCCGTAGGGACAGAATGATCCGCCAGACGCGTTTCGCGCCGTCCTTCCAGGACGGCAATGGCTTGTGCGAGATCGTGATCCCACGCCTGAAGGCGTGGGCTATTTTCACTTCGTCCCTCCGGGACGGAAACTTTGCTAACTTGCCCGACTATTCAAGCTTTGATTCGATCGATTGCATCAGCGCATCAAATGCGGAGTTCAATGCGAGCGTTGGAAACAATCTTTGCATTTCGCATCGAAGCTCAGCTATCCAGCGCCGACACGCGCACAAGAAGACATCCACCGGCGCGACGAGTCTCTGTCCGCGATACTCATCAAGAACAATCATTACGTCGAGATGCCGTTCAAGTTTGAGCTCATATTCATCATAGAAATCATAAACCGTTGCGCGCTCGTCGCCAGTCCGCGTACCGCTAATCCCCTCAACGAGACGACTTGCGAGCCAAAGTGCCGCAACGTCGTGTAACGCGATTGAACCGTGTTCTCCTCTATCTGAACTGATGGTTACATCGGCTGCAAAGCAAATCTCGATGTCAGATACCGTGCCCGTTGCCCAATCTCTGGATTGCTCGAGCCGATTCGTCTCAAGTGAAAAATCAGTATGAATTCTCATGTTCAGATTC
>JAJDEC010000688.1 GCA_029259995.1 Phycisphaerae bacterium | reverse complement strand
TCGGTTCAATCCGTCGAAGGCAGTCAACAGATTCAGCGGGATGAACGTGCCGACTGTCGGCTCCGCACAAACCACTGCACCGGCGGCCTCGTCGTCCCACGTCGCATTAATGTCGTTATTGCCGACACACTGATCCTCCATCACACGGACCGTGACCCCAAGGTGAAGCACGTCCACATCCAGATCGGCCTGGAACGTATGGAAGATGTTCATGGAGACGTTGACGTCCGCAACCGAGCCGGAATCCGGTACGTTGATGTCGGACAGCGTCGTGGCGTTGTCGTTGATCGGAAGGTTAACAGCGCCGCTCGGGTATGTGTCGGGATTGCCCGACGCCGCACCGCAGTTGGTTCCGTCGCCGACGTAGGCGCCGCTGGCGTTCAGACAGCATTCCTGGCTCGTGACGAGACAGAATCCGCCCGGCAGACAGCATGCACCGCCGAGGGCAGGACAAGACGTCGAGCCGCCCTGCCACGCTCCGCCCGCGCCCGTACACGCACTGAATGTCACGTTGTTCGAACAGCTTCCGTCCGGATTACAACAGGCGCCCGGGACTTCAACACACTGTGCCGTTGCACAATTCGAATTATTGCCCTGGAACAGACCGCCTCCGTTTTCACAGGCCAGCTGCGAAGATTCGGAACATTGTCCTGTTTCCGGATCACAGCAGGCACCGATGATGCCGCAGATTCCCGGCGAACAAACGGAGCCGACGCCCAGATAGAGTCCGTTGGCTGCGTTGCACTGTTCGAAAGACTGATTGTCCACACAGACCGACTCGCTTGTGCAACAGGCACCAATGCCGCTTTGGCACGGATTGATGTCGCCATCGCTCCGAACGATAAGCCGCCATTGATTCAGCGTACCCGTGTCACCGCCCGTGTCGTCAAAGACACTCAGGTTCCACAATCCCTGCTTGTTGAGTCCGTTGAATCCGGCGAGCGGATTCGTGGGAATCACGATGCCCGTCGTCGGCGCACCACAGACGATCGGGGCGCCCGCGTCGTCGAGCGTCACCTGGAGATCGTCAAAGTTTCCGCACGGATCGTTGAGAATCGCGATCGTCACGCCGTTGTGTTCGAGGGAAATATCCAGATCGCCGATCCACGTGTGCGTGATATCAACAAAGACGTCCACATCGCTCAACGTTCCCGGATCGGCAACGTTGATCGACGACATCGTTGTCGCATTGTCATTGATCGCCAACCCGACGAACCCGCTGTCGCTTTCGCCGCCGCAGGTGATGCCGACACCCTGGAACAGGCCGCTGGTCGCGTCGCAGCATTCCTGCGTCGCGAGCCGACATTCCGCTCCGGGATAACAACAGGCACCCGTCAACGTCGAGCAGACGGAGTTCGGACCCTGCCAGAAGCCGCCGAATCCTTCGCAGTTGTCGAATGTAATGTTGGCCGAACAAGTCGCGTCCGCGTTGCAGCAGGCGCCGAGAATGATCGGGCACATTGTCGTCGTGCAGTTGGAGAAGTCTCCCTGATAGGTGCCGTTGCTGGCAAGACAGTTGGCTTCGGACTGAACCGTACAACCACCCGTGATGTTGTCGCAGCAGGCACCGCGTATGTCGCAAGCGCCGGCTTCGCAAATCGTGTCATTGCCAAGATAGGTGCCGCCGGCGGCGCTGCACTGTGCGACCGACTGATTCGGCGTACACGTCACTTCGTCAATACAACATGCACCGGTACCTGCATCGCACGGGCTGGCCCCGACACCGTCGATGATGACCGCCCAGTCATTGAGCGTTCCCTGATCCGCGCCGGCGTCATCGAAGACGCTCAACGTCCAGATACCGGAACGATCGGTTCCGTCAAAGGCATCCAGTGAATTGAGCGGCATGAAAGAGCCGACAGTCGGCTCGGCACAGACCACGGGGCCCGACGCTTCGTCGTCCCACGTTGCATTGATGTCGTTGTTGCCGCCACATTGGTCTTCCATGACGCGGACCGTGATGCCGCTGTGAATGACGTCAACATCGAGATCGGCCTGGAATGTGTGCGCAATATTCATCGACACATTGACGTCGGCGACACTTCCAGTATCCGGCACGTTGATGTCGGACAATGTCGCTGCATTGTCATTGATCGGAAGGCCGACAGCGCCGCTCGAATAGGTATCCGGCATGCCTGCGACGTCGCCGCAGGACGTTCCGTCACCCACATAGGCACCTGCCGCGGCGAGACAGCATTCCTGGCTCGTTACGACGCAGTTGCCACCGAGACAGCAGGCGCCGCGGAAGCCGCAATCCGTATCCGGACCGCCGAACGTTCCGCCAAGTGCCGCACAATCGGCATCCTGATTGACCACACAGCGATTGTCGGGCAGACAGCATGAACCGACCTGGCCGCAGAGGATTTCGACCGTCGCGTCACCGCCGCCGGGCGCCGCGCCCGTGTCGCCGATCTGAATGAAGTACGTGACGCCCTGCGTCAGAATAAACTCGAGTTGCTCGACGACGCCGAGAACCGTGTCATCCGCACAGGCGAGTTCCGTTCCCGGAATACAGCTGTCGCGAATCACAATGATCGGATCAAAGCCGGCTGCCGGCGTGACCGTCACGCGAAGCTGACAGTTTTCCGTCGGAGTGATTTCCCACCAAAGGTCGTTCTGCATCGTGCCGACGGCGCCGAATCCGTCGCAACTGCCCGCCGGGCCGTCCGACGTGGCAAACTCAAAGCCGAGCACTTCGGCGTAGGGCAGATCCGTTACCGGATCGAGAAGGAGCGCCGTGTCGCACGTCAGATTCGTCGGTCGAATCGGACAAACCGTATTTGCACAGAATGTGCCGACACCTTCGAAGAACCCGAGCTGATTCGCACAATCGCCCGAGTCGAGATCCGCACAGGTGCCGTCTGCGAAGCAGCAGGCGCCGAAGCAGGAATTCGGGTTGCAAACGATGTCGTCACCCAGATACGTTCCGCCGGCAGCCGCACAAGATTGCGGCGTCTGCGTCTGGCATCCTGCATCCGTGCAGCAGGCGCCGCTCGGACAGGGGCAATCGACCTGAACCGTGATCGCTCCACGATCCGCCTCAGCGAAGGACGCCGCCTGGATGAAGTAGGTGTTTCCAATGATCAGGTTTTCGACGCAGAGCTCGGACAATAGTCCGTTGCAATCGTCTTCACTACAGGCGATCTCGACGAGACCACCGCAGGTTCCGTCGTACACGGCGATCAACGTATCGTCTGCCGGCGCAATGCTGTCGCAGGTCTGAACGAACGCCGTCGTGTCCGTCGCTTCAAACGAGAACCAGATCGTTCCGATTCCGGGGTTCGGACCATTGAACTGGCAGGAGAAAAGCGGATCCCCGGGATTCTCCGTGGCCGTCGTGTTGTCGACCGTGACGTTCGTACCGCAGAGAATCGGAATCGCCTGGGCACACTCGTCGTTCGTCGGCGGAATCGGACACGCGACCTGGCAGGTCAGTCCGTCCGTGAAGTCGCCGGCGAAGTTGGCAATACATGCCGCTTCTGTCACGATCGTGCATTCTGTGCCGGCATTGAAGCAGCAGCGGCCCGTACCCGGACAAGCCGTCGTGGCACAGGTCGAGGCATCACCGAAGAACTGTCCGCCTTGATTGTTGCAGGAGTTCAGCGTGACTTCGACGCACGTGCCGTCGCCGAGACAACAAGCGCCCTTACACGGGTTCGGCGTACAGTCCGTGAACGCACCGCCCCAAACGCCGCCGCCGCCGAACGTGTTCGCACAGTCGCCGGCGGTCGTGATCGCACAATCACCTTCTTCAAACGCGCCGCCGCCATCGCTGAACGTGGCACAGCAGGATCCCGTCACTGCACCACAAGGGGGCACGACGTTCGCACACGGCGTGTCGGCCGTGAATCGATTGGCCGGCCCGGTGCAAAGGAAGCTCAATTCGTTTTCGGTGCAAGTGCCCAGATCGTCGTCGCAGCAGGCGCCAGTCGGCGTGTCGAAGTTCGATGTCGCGAGACAAAGTGACAGATCCCAGTTGACTTGCGTACCGTTCAGGAGCGACGTATTCCCGTCCAGACTTCCTGGATCGTCTCCGCTCGCCCAGTTGAAGATACATGTGCCACCGTCATCGACGGCCTGGATTTCGAGCCAGACGTCGCCGGCGATCGCACACTGCGGAATCGTGGCCGTGAATTCGAACACCTGTCGGCCGCCCAAAGTGAGCGACGTGAGCAACGGTGTGACCGTGACAGTCTCATTGCAAATGACGCGAGGCCCCGGCGCCGTCGGTCCCGAACCCGGGCCGGCCGCGTCGTTGAACGTGCGGATTCGGAATTCGTGAGCATTCGGCGTACAGGCGACAGCACCTTGGCTGTAAAGCCCCCACCAGCGAATCTCTGTGAAATATACGTGGGAAAATAGCGGGAAATATTCCAGGGCGACGTTGCCGTTGTTCTCGTCGCTGGGGCTGATGTTCAGATTCGCCTGGGACTCCGGGAGAATGCTGACAAGCGTTCCGTTCGGAGAGAGGTTGAAACAATCAAGCGGCTGAATGCACATGTTCGGCGTACAGGAAGTCCCTGCGCCTTGCCACTCTCCCAACACGGCCTGACACGCGCCCTCATTCGGTTGAATCGTGCACTGTCCGCCGAACGGGTTACAGCAAGCACCATTCACACCTCGCGGCATCCCGGCAGGATCCGCGTCAGAGGCATTGTCATCGATCGACGTCGAAGCGTCGCCCATTTCCAAGGCGATCAATTTCGCGTCTGCTTGTTCACCTTTTGATTTCTCGCCGTGACCCTTCGTCTCAGCAAAACTGAGTTGGGCCGAAACGGCGAGCCCAATACACATACACAATGCGCTTGTGCGGAAACCCCGAAACGTCATCTACTTACCCTGCCTTCCCGTGAATTCGGACAGCTCGCAACCCATGCGAGGCTTGAATCCTGTTTGAAATATTCTGGACTTCAAAATTGCGTGTGCGTGCAAGAGCGCTCGATCACGTTGCATGACGACGACACAACACAGCTGTTGGTAGCCGCCAAAAATCAGCATGTCGAAGCGACATCAATGAGAAGAAGCGCGGAGATTCCGGGCGACGTTTGCCAACCCGTAGCTAAACTACCCCTCGTTCCCATTTGCACTCGTAAGGGATCTTTTCCCCAAAAGATCAGCTTCCCTAAGTTCCGTTGGTTATGATAACTCCGGAAACTCCCGGATTTCAAGACCTTTTCAGCCAATTAGGAAGAGCGGAGCGGGGATTGATCGCCAAACGCTCCCCAATCCACCCGCCTTCCGGCCGCGATCGCCCCCCATTCTTCCGGGTTTCGTACCCCGGCATCTCGAGTCTTGACGCCGTCTGATAAAAATTACCCGCGTCCCCTGTTTTTTTTCATGGACTTTCTGGGCCATCGGCAGATAAACTATCCACTTGGTCGCGCATATATTCTGCGCCAAAGTGACGGAGCTCCCCGAACGAGAAATCCGTCACGACCTTGGGAAGGTAATCATAACTATCTCATGCATGGACGCCGGTGTTCTGTCACGGTGTCTCAACACGGTAGGCAAGAAATCTCAATTCTTGAAATCGCTTATTAGGGAGGCGTAGGTATGCTGCTCGCAAAGAGAGTTGCGTGGTGTTGTTCATTTGTTGCCGTTTTGGCGATTTCTGCGAATTCACAGGCAGAAACTGCGTGGACGGCCGTTTCAGGCGAGCTCGTTTGGAATGTCAATGGCGGATTCCTTGCACGGCAGGGCATCCAGCTTCAATCAGGGACGCATGCGATTTCCGGCGACCTGGATCAGGAGATCCGGCTTGAAATCACTGACGAAAGCTCGATGACGGTGGTTTCGCAAGGCCCTGCCTTCGATCATCTTGCCGGTGGCGCATTGAACGCCTCGGAATCCATCCTGCTCACGACCGATGGAAAGACCTTTGAGCTTTCCAAGCTGTCTATTCGGATTCGAGCCGAACTTGGCAAAGAGCAGGCGATGATTGTCGCCGCGTCTGTCGACGGCAGTCAGCCTTTCGACATCCTGGTCCACGACTATGTCAAGCCCGGCTTTGTCCCGGAACCGGCCACGTTTTACCTCGAAGCCTCGGACGCCATCATCTCGCGCGACTTCGCCATCCGGCTCGATCGCCCCGAACTGGAAGGAAAGACGTTGGGTGCTTTCGGCTTCTTCGCCCATGCCGCATGGAGCGGCGGTGACGATCCAAGTGCATTCCCCGTCGAGATCGGCGGCGCCCCGCGCGGCGGAAACAACGGAACTGTCTGCGACAAGCCCGTCGGCCAGGACCTGATCATCGGAGAACTCTACGGCTCGCTTCAGAATCCCAGCAGCGCGCAGGTGAACGGCATCTGGTACGATTCGTTCTCCGTCGGCACGACATCCTGCAACATCGGCGACACGGTCCTCACATGGCAGGGAAGCAGCGGTACCGTCCACCCCGTCATCGGTCAAAACATCTTCCGCATGATGGACGGCCGCTTCGAGCAGATCGGTCAATCCTGGCTCAAGCACGGTTTCACTGTCGCCGCCGGCAACGCCTGCGGTTGCGGCTGCACCGGCCCCGGCGGACCGACGCTCCACCCCGGCTGCTCGGATCCCTACGGTGCCGGCCTCAACAACAGCCAGAACTCAATCAAGCCGAAATTCCGGGTCAATCCGACAACCGGCGTTCACTTTCATGGCGGCAATCCCGGATTCACAAGTTCCGTCAGCCGACGCCTTATGGTTCGCCACACGGATCTCGATCCCGCACTCAATCCCGGCGCACAGTATTTCATCGAAGGACAATACGTTCACGAAGAAGATGCCGCGCTGGAAAACGACAATAACAACGCGTCCTATCGACCACTGACGATTTCCTCCGCCGGCGCCAACGAATACACGGCCGACGTCACAGGTACGACATTCCGGGAAACATCCGCGATTCGCGCCTGGAAGGCGGCCGATCCGAGCGTTGTTGAAACCGATGTCGAAATC
>JAJDEC010000687.1 GCA_029259995.1 Phycisphaerae bacterium | reverse complement strand
CGCGTCCTCGCCCACGGTGAGATCGGTCAGCGCGTCGGCCCCGATCCGATGCCGTTTGTCTTTCGAACCGGGGATACGCGTTCGGAAGAGAAGCACGCAAGCGGACATGTATTCGCATCGCTGGATGAGATTCCGGCGCATGGGCATACACCGAACGCGATTCTCGAGGAATTCTGTTCCGATCCGCTGCCGCTCGTGACATCGCGCGGGAGCGAGGGCCAGTTGGTGCAGATCATCGATCACACGGCGATCGGGCCCGACGAGGCGCTCGACGTGATGATCGGGAATCGCAGCGTGCATCCCGTCAAGATGCCGGACACGGGCAAGCCGGCGCTCGACGAAGTCTGGACACTGCAATCCTATCCGGCGCGGCACCTGATCTTCGATGTCTACCTGCATCGCGACATGGAGCGCATGTTCCGGCCAACGATCGACGTGCAGCTATGGAGTCCGAACCTGGACACGCATCCGGCGGATCGCTGGACGACGCGTTTTCCGAGCGGTCCGCGGCTGCAACTGCTCGGGCACAATTTCGACGACGCGCACTCGGACGCCTATCCGCGCCATGCGGAGCTGACGCGCTACATGTTCAATCGCGTTCGATGGGACCATTCGAATTTCGTTGGATTCCGATGCGAAGTGACCTTTCCGATCTGGCGGAGCGGCTATTGCATTCGGTTCGAGCCGGTGGGGCAGGCAAGCGACATGCAGTAAGTGCGATCTGCACGACGACACATCAAGATCACATTCCCCTCGATCAGATTCCGAACAGCCCTGCCTGATGCATAGCAAGAATGATTCCAGCCAGCGATGCGCCGGTCAGAAGTCCGGCGCAAAGCGTCTCGCTGTTGTCGACCAGGATTCTGCGGCTTCCGCCGTGCTTTATCAGTTTGGAAGCCAGCCAGAAGGTGAAAGCGCCCAGGAAAAGCATGAAGGACGCCCAGAAGGGAATGACGAGCGCGAATCCGATACCGATGGGATGCAGTGGCATGCGTCCCTTTGTCGCGCGGCGTAACGTTTCCAGCAGCATTCCAACGGCCGCAAAGACGATGGCCGAAATGAGGGCAGATCTGGGTAACGCGCCGGCGCCTTGTGCCAGAAGCGTGGCAACGGCCTTCCAAACATCCGCGCTCGGCATCGGCCATTCCCGTGTCGATCCATTCGCAACATACGATTCGAAGAAGAGCGGATAGGCAACGATCGTCGCAACGATGCTGCCGACAACGATGCCGAGGACGTGACCGATCGCCTGATGGCGTGGTTTTCCGCCGAGCATGTAGCCGGGCTTGATGTCCTGGAGGAGCGACGAGCCGCTGATGGCCGCATCGCTGGCAATCCCTGCCGCCATGATGTTGGTCGTAATGGTTCGCGGTGCAAGACCGGCGTAGATCAGCTGCGTGATCTTGCCCATGGCGCCGCTCGGCGTCTGGCCCGTGTGTCCCGTCGTGTTTGCCGCAATGATCGTCAGCACGAAGACGAGCGGGATCGCCAGTACTCCCATCAGAACACTGATATCGAAGAACCAGTACCCCAGTGTGACCACGACGGCGCTGACGATGGGGATACCGACGACGAATACGCGTGTCGGTACTTCGATATCGGCGAGCGGATCGCTGCCGGATTTCTGATTGCGATCAAACAGCGCCATGATTGGCGCCGCGACTTTACGCCAGTCGATAAGTAAGGGCAGGATGGAGGCCATCGTCAGCATCGCTGCGCCGGACCAGACGGACCAGGCGCGAATGTCATAGACGTCTCGGCCTTCGCGCAGGGGAATATCGCCGAGCGGAATGACCCAGGGGGCGATGAGGCAGTAGTTCACGATGGCGCCGACGAGAAAAGAAAGTCCGATGCGTATGCCGAGGAGGCCGCCGACGGCGAAGACGGCCGTATTCCAGGTGAATCCGACGCTCAATTCGGAAAGCGAATGATCATTGATTTGGCGCTTTGAAATCCAGTCCGTTGCCTGATCGAACCGGGACGAGATTGCTCCGACAAATCGAATACCGATTTTCGTCAGGATTCCCGATTGAACGAGTTCAATCGTTGCGCCGATGACTGCTGCGATGGCAAGGATGTTCGTCTTGAGGAGACCTTCGCCGGGTTCGTCGGAGTGCAGCGCTTCCATCACGCGTCCTGCGGCGCGCCCTTCAGGGAACGGCAACTGTTCGTCATTGATGAATCGCCGTTTGAGCGGAAAGGCGAACAGCGCGCCGAGCAGGGAGATGGCGATGATCCACAAAATCGACTGCCAGATGGGAATCGTGTGCCCGACGATCGCCATGTAGGCGGGCAGTGATGAGATCAGGGCCGACGTCATGTAGCCGGCCGCCGTGGCGATCGACTGCATGCAGTTGTTTTCGAGCAGCGTGAAGTCTTTCGCGAGACCGACGCGCGACATTCCGCGGAACGTCGCGAAGGCGAGAACCACGGCGGTCGTCGCGACGCCGAACCCGGCGCCGAGTTTGGCGCCGACATAGAGGTTCGACAATGAGAGAATGCCGCCGAGCATCATGCCCGTGATCGCCGAGCGGATCGTCAATTGCGGCATGTTGCCGCGGTAGACGTTCTTCAGCCACCAGTGGTCTTTCTGTTCGACCGACCAGTCGCGGATCTGTTCGTCTGTCAGTTCTTTGATGGCCATTGTTCAGACTGGACGGGTATTGGAAACGAATCTCGAATGACGGCAAGTCGAAAGGCGTTCGGCGGCGCAGTTACATGCTTGCCTTGCAGGGCAAGCATGGCACCCGGCGGATTTGATTACCCTTGAGGGTAAGCATGGCCCCGGGCATTCTTATCCTTTGTTCGGCCGGACGTTGCCTCGATTACGAAAACAGCGTCGGCGAGTCCTTGAGTTCCTTGATTCGATCGCGCAGCTGGGCGGCCTTTTCGAAGTCGAGTTCTTCGGCGGACTCAAACATGCGTTTTTCCAGATCGGCGATTGACTCAGTCGCGTCGTAAACTTCCTCACTGGCGCGAATAGCGGCGCGGGCCGTCTTGCGCGCGGCGATCTGATCTTCGAGGCCCTTGCGGATCGCCTTGATGATCGTCGTCGGCGTGATGCCGTGTTCCTTGTTATAGGCTTCCTGCAACGTGCGGCGTCGGGCGGTTTCGTCGATCGCCGTCTGCATCGAGTCCGTCACTTTGTCGGCATACATGTACACTTCGGCATTCACGTTGCGTGCGCAGCGGCCGATCGTCTGGATGAGACTCGTCGCGCTGCGCAGGAAGCCCTGCTTGTCGGCGTCGAGGATGGCGACGAGCGAGACCTCGGGCAGATCGAGGCCCTCGCGCAGAAGGTTCACGCCGATGAGGACGTCGTATTTTCCTTCGCGGAGTTCGCGGAGGATTTTCACGCGCTCGACGGTATCGATCTCGCTGTGGAGATAGGCGCACTTGATGCCGGCCTGTTTGAAGTAGTCACTCAGGTCTTC